>NZ_BSPX01000010.1:0-77305 GCF_030161255.1 Zoogloea oryzae | reverse complement strand
TGATAGTGCACACACGTGCGTGAAAGTAGGTCATCGTCAGACTATCCATTCAACACCCCCTCAGGCTATTCGCCTCAGGGGGTGTTACGCTTTGGAATACAACGAAATCAACAGAAGCAGATCGGATCGAAATGAACTGGTCGTGTAAGTCACGATAGGACGGTGCCACGGTATTCGACGGATTTCTGCCTCTGAGAGGCGTTAACCGTCCGGTGCTCGCTATCCAGTCAAGCGCTCTCCTATTGTCAGCCTCCTGGGCGGATGTGACTCGGTGTTGTTATATAGTGGTCGTCATGGTCGCCGCGGGCTTAGTGGCGACTACATTGCCGTTCTCCTTGTGTGCATTGAAGCTGGACAGCCTGGACGAGAAATGAGTTTGCGGATTGCGATCAATGGATATGGACGCATCGGGCGTTGCTTTCTGAGAGCGTTGATGGTGTCGCCGCTGCGTGAACACTTTTCGGTGGTGGCGATCAATGAGCCGGCCGACCTGGAAAGCATGGCGTATCTCACGCGTTTCGACTCCACTCACGGGTGTTTCCCCGGAGAGGTTGAGGTGGCCGGGGAGGCGCTGCGCATCAATGGCATCGATATCCCGGTTTTCCACGCCAGCACGCCGGACGGTGTGGATTGGCGCTCTCTCGGCGTGGATCTGCTGGTGGAGGCTTCTGGGCGCTACGCTCACCGCCACGAGCTTGAGGCGTTTCTCGAGGCTGGTTGCCGGCACCTGTTGTTGTCCCATCCTGGGTACAGCGCGACGGATGTGGACAAGACCATCGTCTTTGGCCACAACGAAGGGCTGATCGTCGGGGATGAGCGGATCGTGTCGGCGGCGTCATGCACCACCAATGCCATCGTGCCGGTGCTGGCGCTGCTGGACGAAGCCTACGGGATTGACCACGCGCTGATGACGACGTTGCATTCGGTGATGAACGACCAGCCGCTCATCGACGGTTATCACCATGCGGATCTGCATCGCACGCGCTCCGCGATGCAGTCGATGATTCCGGTTTCCACCGGCCTCGCGCGCGGTGTGGTGCGACTGCTGCCGGATCTGGCCGGGCGCGTCGAGACGAAGGCGATCCGCGTACCGGTGGTCAATGTGTCGGCGATCGACCTGGTGGTGACGCTTCAGCGTCCCGCCTGCGTCGGTGACGTGAATGCGCTGCTGCGTTCAGCCGCTGCCGGGAAGGAGTCCGGCCGGATGGCTTATACCGCTGAGCCTCATGCGTCGATCGATTTCAACCACAGCCCCCACTCGGCCATCATCGATGGTGGTCAGACCCGCATGAGCGGCGTCCATCTGCTCAACCTGCTGGTGTGGTTCGACAACGAATGGGGATTCGCCAACCGCATGCTGGATGTGGCGGCGTGCTGGGCCGGGCGGATGTCGGCCCCGCAGACCGGCAGTTAGCCGCTGCCGCCGGACTGGCGCTTACAGGGCGTAAGGCCGGTGCAACCAGTTGCGGACGATTTCCACATCCCGCTGGGGCAGGTAGGCGAAGCCGGCCATGGTGTCTTCGATCACCACCTGCGCAACCCAGTGAGGAACCGCCTTGGTGCCCAGCATGTGGAAGTACCAGGCCATCGGGTAGCCGATTTCCCGATCGAAGTGCGTCAGCGCCTCGTTGAGGGCCAGGCCGCTGGTGCCTGGGGCTGCGTCAAACTCCGGCGGCGTGCCGGCCAGGGTCGCGATGGGCTGAGCGCGGAATACCGGCTGGTGATAGCGGTCCAGGTGCTCGCGGGTGGCGACGACCCAGTGGTTCGAGAAGGTGCTGTTGGCGCCGGCGCTGCTCGCGCCCCAGTCATCGACCATCCGGTGGATGGGCGCCGGTTCTGGCCGTTGGGCGCGCATGCGCTGAAGAAAACTCCCGATGTGCTGGACGCGCCGGAAGGCGTAGTGGGGCAGACTCACCGGCAGGGGCTGCTCGTTGCCGGTGCGTGGGTCGATCAGATCCTCGATGGTCGACGGATCGTTGGCGAAGAGCTGATGGGCGCGGATTTCCTGCAGGTCTTCAATCTCCAGCTGAAGAAAATCGGCGTGCCCTTCGCCGCAGTGGGACACCAGATAGTGGGTCTGGCCGACGAGGCGGGTGGCGTAGAGCGTCTGCCCGGCAAAGTCGTCGATCAGGTGCGCCATGTCGCCGTCGCGCTCGTCCAGATTGCTCTCGACCCATCGCTCCAGGTTATCGCTGATCCGTTTCCCATCGGCTGAGACGATACCTCCCAGCCGATACCAGCCGCCGCGGCTCATGGCGTGGCGGAACTTCCAGTCGGGCAGCGCCTGGCCGAGGGCCTTGATGAGCGCGCCGGGGCCGCCGCTGACCGGCACCTTGGCCGAGGCTTCGACGATGGCCGGGGCGAGAGACTTGCAGTATTCCGACCAGGCTTGGTTCTCTTTCATCGTTGTGTCCTTGGGATCAGGCTGCATTGGCCTCGGCCAGTCGGGCCTTGGCGGCGTCACGGATTTCCGCTTCCGGGTCGGAGAGCAGGGGTTCGAGGAACTCCAGCGGGGCGTTGCTCACCGCGGCGAGGCGAACCCACCACTCGGGATCTTGCAGCAGGGCCGCAGCGAGGCCGGGCAGGGCACGTTCGGCCACGACGGCGCGGACTTCGGGCTCGGGGTCGTTGGCGAGCATGTGCAGGGCGAAGGGCGGCAGGCGGGTGGCGACCACCTTGCGCACTTCCCGCTCCGGGTCCTTGGCGAGCCGGGCGAGCTGGCCGTGGGGCAGGCGCCGGGCGACTGTGGCGCGGATCATGTAGTCCGGGTCGCTGATCAGCGTCGCAAGCTGTGCCTCTGGCAGACGCGAGGCCACCGACAGGCGCACCTCCCGGTCCGGGTCGCGGCTCATGGTGGCGAGCTGGTCGAGGGGAATCCGCGAGGCGACCACCCGGCGGACAACTTCGTCGTTGTCGCGCTGCAGCGGGGTGATCAGCGCTTCCGGCGCGTAGCGGGCCGCGATGGCCCGGCGTTCCCAGAAGATGTCGGCCAGGTAGAGGTGGGCTTCGTCCGGGTTGGTGCGCAGGAAGCGGTCGATCTGCCGACCGCTGTGGGCGCGGATGCAGGCGTCGCCTGGCGTGCAGCGGTGGCTGTTCAGGTAGTCGGGAAAATACCCGCAGCCCGAGCACAAGCCCAGCTTGCCGTAGCCGGCGTCGGCCTTGGTCTTGTCACTCATCGGCCACCTGTTCGGCGATCACGATGCCGGTGGCACTGGCCAGGTCGCTGGTGAATTCGAGGCAGTGACCCGAGGCGCCGCTCACCAGATACAGGTCGTAGCCGGTCACGCTGAGGGCGACCTTGTAGCGGGGCGAGACGTCGTCGGCGCTGCACTCGGTGAAATGCACGCCGGGAAACGCCTTGCGCAGGGCGTCGGCGGAGCCGGAAGTGGTCACGGCAGCCCCGATGGCGGTAAGTTGTTCCGGGGTGATCATAGGGTCTCTCCGGTCTCGATGTCCTCCTCGAAGCGGGCGAGGGAGGCTGACCGCACGCCCATGATCTGGGCCAGCCACGGCGGCGGGCTGGCGAGGCGGCCCTGGAGTTCGACCAGCGCCTCGCGGGCCGGGCCGCCGGTGGGCTTCTTGACCGGATGCACGCCGGCGCGCACCACCTTGGCTGCCGCCGGGCCGCCGATGGATTGCACGTACACCAGCTGGCAGTCGTTGATGAGGGCCGAGCGGGAGGCGTTCTTGTCCTCGGCGCCGTCGGCCTCGGCGGTGCTGCGCACGTCGATGAGGCGGATCGCCTCCTGGCCGACCTGGTAGATCAGGAAGCGGTCGCAGGAGCCGAAGTGGCCGTCCAGGTTCTCGCCCCGGTTGGCGGCCACGGCGACGCGGATCGAGCCGGGCATGTCGCCATCGGTGTAGGCCTCGACCACCGGGAAGTCGGCGTGCTCGACGCCTTGGCCCCACAGCAGGCGGATCGCGTCCTTGAGGGTCTCGTTGTCGACGCCCACGTGGCAGCCCTGCTCGGCAAAGTCGCCGGCCAGGATGGCGCGCAGATCCTCGACGGTGAGCTTGGCGAGCTTGGCTTCGGTGAGCGGGGGCTCGAGCTTTTCCAGCAGGGCGCCGACGAGGGCCTTGACGTCGAGGCCGTCAAGGGCGCGGGCAGCCAGCGCGATGCGCAGGGCGGCTTCCCGGGATGCGATGGGCGAGGCAGACATGATGGGCTCCAGGTCGGGTCTTCAGTGGAGCGCCGGGCATCCCCGCGGGGCGACCGGCGCTCGGCTCAAGGCTCGTGCTTTGGGGCGTGTGCCTCAGGCCGGGCTGATGCAGCCGGACGGGCACACATCGACGCACAGGGGCGAGTCGTTGTGGCCGTCGCATTCGGTGCAGGTGGCGGCGTCGATCTTGTAGAAGACCTTGCCGGAACTGATCGACTTGGTGGGGCACACCGGCTTGCAGTCGCCGCAGGCGGTGCACATGTCGGGATCGATCTTCATTGCCATGATGATTCTCCTTCAGTCTTCAGCCGCGCCAAGGCGCTTGGCGCGCAGGGAAATGGGCAGACGGGGGGGCTTCGCGATCGGGTCGATGTAGTAGGAGCCGCCGTTGTCGAGCTTCAGTTCGCCGCCCCATTTTTCCGGGGTGTCGAATTCGATGGACTCGATGGAGGCTTCCAGATCGCGCTTCGGAAGGTAGAAGGTCAAGCCACCGCTTTCGGCCTGCCGGATCATGATGTTGGCCATGTAACTCTCCTGCGGACCGGCGGGCGCGGTGAGCTGCCCCCGCCGGTAGTCCGGATCAGCGCACCAAGTCGAAGTTGTAGTCGGTGGTGCCCATGCCGATGGTTTCCTTGTCGAGCTGCTCAAGGACCGCGTTCGTCAGTTGGGTGACCACGGACATCATCCCTTCGTAGCCGAGGGTGGTGGCGCGGTGCATGTGGTGACGGTCGAAGATCGGGAAGCCGATGCGGATCAGCGGAACTTCGAACTCTTCACCCTTGTAGCGGGTGTCGCGCTGGATGTACTTGCCGTAGGAGTTGCCGATCAGGAAGTCCGGCTTGTCGGTGAAGCACAGGCTGCGCATGTGCCACAGGTCGTTGCCGACATACACCTTGCCATTCACGCCAAAGGGGCTGGAAGCCAGCAGCTTCTCGACCTGCTTGCCCCAGCGCTTGTTGGCGTTGTGGGACAGGATGTGGGTCGGTTCGGCGCCCACTTCCAGCAGGATCTTGACCATGCCCATCACGAAGTCCGGGTCACCGTAGAGGGCGAACTTCTTGCCGTGCAGCCAGGCGTGGCTGTCGGAGACGAGGTCCATGCAGCGGCCGCGCTCGAGTTCCAGCGAGGCGGGGATCGGCTTGCCGGTGACTTCCGAGACCTTCATCAGGAACTCGTCGGTCCATTCCACGCCCATCGGGATGTTGAGCTTCGGGATGTCGTGCTTCCAGGTGTTCTCGACGAACTTCTTGGTCTTTTCCAGCTGGGCCGGCTGCAGCAGCAGGGTGGTGATGCCGTTCGGGGCATCGCGGACTTCGTCCATCGTGGTGCCGCCGGAGTACATGCGGAATTCGCCGTCGGCCGGGGTATCGAAGACTTCGCTCGGGTCGGAGAGCATCGTGTAGCTGACGCCCATCTCGGTGAGCATGCGCTTCACGACACGGTAGTTACCCAGGTAGGTCTCGAAGCCCGGCACGATGTTGACCTTGCCGTTGCTGCCGACGACCTTGCCTTCCATGCTGTTGAGCGTGAAGTAACGCAGGATGCCTTCTTCCATGTTGTCCCAGCCGGTGGTGTGCGAGCCGACGAAGGACGGGGTGTGGGCGAAGGGAACCGGGTAGTCCTGGGGAATGTGGCCGGCCTTCTTCGAGTTGTTGATGAAGGCGTTCAGGTCGTCACCGATGACTTCGGCCATGCAGGTGGTGGAGACGGCGATCATGTCCGGCTTGTAGATGGCCTTGGCGTTTTCCAGGCCGTCGAACATGTTCTTCTGGCCGCCGAACACGGCTGCGTCTTCCGTCATCGAATCCGACACGCAGGAGCACGGTTCCTTGAAGTGGCGGTTGAAGTAGGTGCGGAAGTAGGCGACGCAGCCTTGCGAGCCATGCACGTAGGGCAGGGTCTTGTGGAAGCCGGAGGCGCACAGCACGGCGCCCAGGGGCTGGCAGGCCTTGGCCGGATCGACGGTCAGGGCTTCGCGCTTGAAGTTGAGGTCCTGGTACTCCTGGGTGGTCGTCCACATGAAGGTTTCGAACACCTTGTCGGGGGCGTGACCTTCCTCGAACTTCTGGCGCTTTTCGGCGAGGTTCTTCTTGTAGTCATCGTCCCGGAAGAGGGGGTAGCAGGGCTTGATGTTGTCTGCGGTTTGCATTTGCATTCTCCTTGCCTGGCCCGCACATCCGCGGGTCCCGGCGCAAGCTTGAGAGGGGGTTGGGGCCAGCCGGCCGGGGTCGGGTGAAGGACGTCTTGTCCGCAATCACCCGCCGCCGGGCGGCCTTTCCCGGGTTCCTGGAAACTCAGGCAGCCTTCTTGGCTTCGTCCTCGACGACCTTCTTCCACGGGGGCGTCAGGTTCTTGAAGGTCGGGTTGGACAGGGCGATGTCCATGTCGCGAGCGAAGATCGCGAAACCGTCGTAGCCGTGGTAGGGGCCGGAGTAGTCCCAGGAGTGCATCTGGCGCAGCGGGATGCCCATCTTCTGGAAGATGTACTTTTCCTTGATGCCCGAGCCGACCATGTCGGGCTTCAGGCGCTTGACGAACTCTTCGAGCTCGAAGCCGGTGACGTCGTCGTAGAGCAGGGTGGCGTCGCCCATCTCCTTGATCGTGCGGTCGTAGTCGTCGTTGTGGGCGAATTCGTAGCCGGTACCGATGACTTCCATGCCGAGGTCTTCGTAGGCGCCGATCACGTGGCGCGGACGCAGGCCGCCGACGTAGAGCATCACCTTCTTGCCCTGCAGGCGCGGTTTGTACTTGGCGATGATCTCGTCCATCATCGGCTGGTAGCGGGCGATGACGGCTTCGGTCTTTTCCTTGATGGAATCGTCGAAGAAGGCCGCAATCTTGCGCAGGGATTCGATGATCTTGGTCGGGCCGAAGAAGTTGTATTCCAGGTAAGGAATGCCGTACTTCTCTTCCATGTGCCGGCTGATGTAGTTCATCGAGCGGTAGCAGTGGAGCAGGTTCAGCTTGACCTTCGGGGTGTTCATCATCTCGGCCAGGGTGCCGTCGCCGGACCACTGGGCCACGACGCGCAGGCCCATCTCCTCAAGGAGGATGCGGGTCGCCCAGGCGTCACCGCCGATGTTGTAGTCGCCGATGATGGCCACGTCGTAGGGCGTGCCTTCGTATGCAGCGCCGTCACGCTTGTCGAGCACCCAGTCACGGATCGCGTCGTTGGCGATGTGGTGGCCGAGGGATTGCGAAACGCCGCGGAAGCCTTCGCAGCGCACCGGCACGACGGGCTTCTCGATGACGGCAGCCGCCTTCTTCGAGACCGACTCGATGTCGTCGCCGATCAGGCCGATCGGGCACTCGGACTGGACCGAGATGCCGCGGTGCAGCGGGAAGAGCTGCTCGATTTCCTCGATCAGCTTGGCGAGCTTCTTGTCGCCGCCGAAGACGATGTCCTTCTCCTGGAAGTCGGAGGTGAAGTTCATCGTGCCGAAGGAATCAACACCGGTGGTGCCGACGTAGTAGTTGCGGCGACCGGCGCGGGAGTACTGACCGCAGCCGACGGGGCCGTGGGAGATGTGGATCATGTCCTTGATCGGACCCCACACCACACCCTTGGAACCGGCGTAGGCGCAGCCGCGGATGGTCATCACGCCGGGCAGCGACTTGCGGTTCGAGGTGATGCACTTCTTGGACTGCTCGATGGTCTGGTCGTTGACCGCGAGGTGCTTCTTGCGGTCCTTCTGGGCTTTTTCCGGATAAACCTCAAGCACCTCGGCGATGAGGGCATCGGTTTCTTCGCGAGACAGAGTCGTCATTTTTTCCTCCTGACGCCGCCACCAATCTGTAGCCGACGTACTGGTTGAAGTGGGCGGGCGCCGGAGCACCCGCCGGTCTTGCGATGCTTAGGCGGCGGCAGCGGCGTCGGCGGCCAGCTCGGCAGCGGTCTTGCCGACGATCGACTCGTCTTCCGCTTCCATGATGCCGAACTCCATCAGCAGGTCTTCCAGCTCTTCCATCTCGATCGGGGTCGGGATGACGAAGTTGGTGTTGTTGTTGATCTTCATCGCCAGCTGACGGTATTCGTCGGCCTGCTTGTGCTTCGGGTCGTATTCGATGACGGTCATACGACGGATCTCGGCGTGCTGCACGGCGTTGTCACGCGGCACGAAGTGGATCATGGTGGTGCCGAGGCGGGCGGCCAGGGCCATGATCAGTTCGTCTTCGCGGTCGGTGTTACGGCTGTTGCAGATCAGGCCGGCCAGACGCACGCCACCGGAGTTGGCGTACTTCACGATGCCCTTGGAGATGTTGTTGGCCGCGTACATGGCCATCATCTCGCCGGAGCAGACGATGTAGATTTCCTGAGCCTTGTTCTCGCGGATCGGCATGGCGAAGCCACCGCAGACCACGTCGCCCAGCACGTCGTAGAACACGAAGTCGAGGTCTTCGTCGTAGGCGCCTTCTTCTTCAAGGAAGTTGATGGCGGTGATGACGCCGCGGCCAGCGCAGCCGACGCCGGGTTCCGGGCCACCGGACTCAACGCACTTGACGCCGCCAAAACCGACGGACAGGACGTCCTCGAGCTCGAGATCCTCGACGGAGCCGGCTTCGGCAGCCAGGTGCATCACGGTGGTCTGGGCCTTGCTGTGCAGGATCAGACGGGTGGAGTCAGCCTTCGGGTCGCAGCCGACGATCATCACCTTCTTGCCGGATTCGGCCAGCGCGGCGACGAGGTTCTGGGTGGTGGTGGACTTGCCGATCCCGCCCTTGCCGTAGATGGCGCATTGACGCAGTTTTGCCATGGTGTAATCTCCTTGATCTGTCAGTCGATTTGAAAATGAAGCAGTGAGAGTCGCACCTCCACTTCAGCATGTTGCGTGCCAGGTCGGCTGACAGAACCCAAGTGTTTGATACATCAGAAAAAAGTCAAAAAGGCCCGGTTGTGGGTGGAATGTACGGATGCGACAAATCCCCCACGTCTTGTAGGGGTGATGACAAGGCGACACTCCCCCGCGACGCCCGTCTGCCCATCAACCGTTGCAACCTCCCGGCGGTCATCCTCGGCAGCCTCGCCTACCAGCGCCACCCGGCGCCGCTGCTCCTCGACGGCATCGCCGAACTCCACCGCGATCTCTTCCGGCGCCTCGAAGCGGCGTCGGATGCCGATCGTCCGGACGTCTTCCGCGACTACATGACGGTGCGCTTCCGGCTCGAATGGCCGGAGGAAGTGGGCCTCACCGGGCGCAACCAGGCGCGGGCCAAGGCCAACTACATCAAGGTGATCCGGGGCTGGAGCTTCGATTCGGACAGTGGGGAAGGGGCCGTCCTGAAGGGTTGGGTCGAATCCCGTTTCGGGCTCACGCCGCGCTACCACCGGGAAGCCCTGCGCGACCCGGCGGGTGACGCCTACCGGCGCTACACCGAGATGCGCGCCCAGGGCCTGTACGGCACCAACGCCCTGGAGGCCCAGCTCGACCTGCTGTACACGTATTGCCAGTTCGAGCTGGTGCGGCGCCATGGCGCGAGCCGCCACGTCACCCTGTACCGGGGCGTCAATCGGCTGGCCGACCACGAGGTGCTGGAAAAAGGCGCCGGCGGCGAGCACGTGGTGCTGCTCAACAACCTCAACTCCTTCACCTGCAGCCGCGACCGCGCCTGCGAGTTCGGCGACTACATCCTGGCGGTGGAGGTGCCGCTCACCAAGGTGCTCTTCTACTGCGGCCTGCTGCCGGGCGCGCTGCAGGGCGAGGACGAATTCCTGGTGATCGGCGGCGTGTCGTCGGTGGTGCTGTCCACCTTCTAGCGGTCGGCTCGCGGCTGCCGTTCACTCAGCAGCACCAGCTCGCCGATGCCGTACAGAAAGGGAAACGGAAACGCCGGCAGCGAATAGCCGATGCAGGTGTCGCCGCTGCAGCTCTTCAATACTTGGATATTGAAGGCCGCCCACAGCAGGCCCAGCCAGAACGGAAAGGCCCAGTAGAACAGGCGCGCCGCCCTGCGCCGGCCCGCATCCGACACCCCCAGCCGGCTGCCCAGCGAGCCCCGTAGCGCCTGCACCACCCGGATCGGCTCGGCTACGCAGCCCACGAAGAGGGCGAGGGTGATGACGAGCCCGGTGGCGTGGATGTCGGGAGTGAAGGGCATGGCGGCGGCGTGGGCTTGGAGACGACGGCGATGATCTCCGCCCGGTGGCCGGCTGTCAAAGCGGGCCACGCAGGTCGGCGGCGACAGCCGACAAAGCCGCCTGTCGCAAAGTCGACAATGGCGTTTTTCGCCGGATCAAGAGCCCTGCCGTTGCTGGGTGTGCGAGCGGGCGTGGAAATTGCAGGGAGGGGTTCGTATCCCACTTGCGAGCCCAACCATGACACCCGAACTCCGCGCCAAGCTGATCGCCGGCATCACCGACGGCAGCATCGTTCCCTACCTCGGCCCCGGCGTGCTGGCCGACGTGAAGAATGCCGCCACCGGCGCCCCCATCCCCGCCGACAGCGACTCGCTCATCTACGCCATGAACGACGGCAAGCCCATGGCGCCCAAGCTCATGTACGAGTTTCCCCGCGCGGCGATGAACATCGAGCTCAAGCGCGGCCGCACCACGGTCACCAAGTTCCTCACCCGCACCTACGGCGAGACGGCCTGGACCCGCGGCGCCTTCCACGACTGGCTGAAGGACATCGCCCCGCCCTACGTCATCGACATCAACCGCGACACCCAGCTGCAGGATTCCTACGCCGACGCGCCGCATACCCTGATCGTCGGCATCGCCCGCATCGGCGGCACCGACTACCGCTACAAGCTCTACCGCTGGGACGGCCAGGCCTACAGCAAGGTCGAATCCATCGACACCCGGCTGCCGGTGCTCTTCAAGCCCATGGGCACGCCGCGCCCCGAGCCGGTGTACATCGCATCCGACGCTGACTACGTGGATTTCATCACCGAGCTGATGGGCGGCTTCTCGATCCCGCCTGAGATCAAGCAGCTGCGCCAGGGAAAGCAATACCTGCTGATGGGCATGCGCCTCAACCGCGACACCGAGCGCATGGTGATGGCCGACATGATCTTCTCGGCTGCCAAGCCGGCGGGCTGGGTCTTCATCGCCGAGCCCACCGCCAAGGAGCGCCGCTTCTGTGCCCGCATCGGGCTCGAGATCATCGAGGCCGACGTTTTCGAATTCATCGGCGCCGCCCAGCCCGCCTGAGCGCCGCCCCGCGAACCCCATCCGCACCCCATTTCAAACCATCCGGAGAATTCCGCCATGCTGCTCGACCGTTACGAACCCTACTTCTTCAATTCCAACTTCAAGGAAGCCGCCAGCAAGGCCGGCTGGGTCGCCTACCGCGGCGAGCTGGTGCTGGTGGAAGGCGAGGTGGCCGATGCCCAGGGCCGCCGCAAGCCGCCCCACGAGCTGCTCCGCCAGGCCGCCGTGCTGGCCGAGGGCGACGAGCTGCGCTTCATCTCCGGCCACATGGACGAGCTGGCGCACTTCTCGGCCTTCCTCGAAAAGTACGGCCCGGATCTCAAGCCCGGCGCCATCGCGGTGATCTTCGTGGTCAACATCGACAAGCCCTTCACCGCGCTGGTGGGTGACGTGCCGGTGGTGTTCGTCCCGCTGGTGCAGGGCATGGCCTGGAACGAGCTGATCGATCTGGTCGCCCTCGAAAAGAGCGACTTCAAGGGCCAGAGCTCCGCCGACAAGGTGGTGACGCTCTACAACGCCCTGAAGGGCCACACCTTCAAGTACCCGCAATCCACGGTGGAAGAGGCCCTCAAGACCACCAACAACGCCAAGCGCGAGACCCACGGGGCGGTCTGATGCCCTGGGCCGAAAGGCATGCGCTGGGGGTGGCCGAGATGGACGCCACCCACCGGGAATTCCTCGACATGGCCGAGGCCCTGCAGGCGGCGTCGGACGCCGATTTTCCGGCGCTCTTTGCCCGCCTGCACGTGCACACCCGGCAGCACTTCGAGAACGAGGAGCGGCTGATGAAAGCCAGCCGCTTCCCGGCCATCGGCGAGCACAACAGCGAACACCTGCGGGTGCTGGGCGAGCTCGCCCACTTCGCCCGCGGCGTGGCCGCCGGCCGGCTGGGCCTGGCCCGGCAGTACGTGAAGGGCCTGCCCGGGTGGTTCGACACCCATCTGGCCACGATGGATGCGGCGCTGGCCGGCTGTATCAAGCGCAGCGCGGGGTGAGGGTGCGGGGTGTCGGATTACGCTGCGCTAATCCGACCTACCTGTACTGGCTCGCAAGGATGCTGCTCCAGGTCGGACTTCAGTCCGACACGCCGTGCCATTGGAGTCGCGTGATGTCGGACTGAAGTCCGACCTACAGGATCGCAAGGTGGGCTTTCTGTGCAGATGGCGGCTTGTCCGCGGAGGGTCGCGAGCCTCTCGGAGATACTCGCGACCCTCCCGGAGCCCGTCATTCGGGCGGGCGAGCTCCTCGCGACGGACTTTGCGACGGGCAGGCCCATGCCGGAAGCTGCTGCGCCCGGGCTTCTGGCGTGTCGATGCCTATGCGGCGTAATGGCAGGCGCTGTCGGCGAGCTGCTCGCGTCGGTCTGCGCCGCCCAATCGAGCAGCTCGCCGACAGGGTGGGTGTGTCGCGGGGGCTCTCGCGAGCAGCTTTCGGACAGGCGCGAGGGGCTCGCGGCATCTCCGCTCGGGCTCTGGCGAGGTCGGCCGTGGCCCGGAAGGGCGACGCAGCACCCCGGCGGGCGTTCAGTGAGCCATCAAGGCCAGGGCCTGCAGCTCCACCGTCTCCCTCACCCCCGCATCCAGCGCCTTGCGCCAGCGGGCGGGGATCGCCTCGGGCCCGTAGCAGGCGCCGGCCAGCATGGCGGCGATGGCGCCGGTGGTGTCGGCGTCGCCGCCGCGATTGACGATGTCCACCAGGCAGGCCTCGAAGCCGTGGGTGGCAAACAGCGCCTGGAACACCGCCTGCAGCGTTTCCACCACGTAGCCGCTCGGGTTGTCGCGGCGCTTGCCCTGCCAGGCGAACACCGGGTGCCGGGCGACCAGCGTGTCGGCGTGGTGGCGGGCGGTGTCGAGGCCGTGGCCGGCGAGGAAGTCGTGGACCATCGCCACCAGGGTTTCGCAGGCGGCGTCGGATAGCAGGTTGTGGTGGGTGACGTGGCCCTGGGCCCGGCAGGCGGCGGCGACCACGTCGGGCGGCTGGCCGAAGGTGGCCAGCGCCACCGGCAGCACGCGCATCGCCGCGCCGTTGCCGGCGTCGTGCTCCGACAGGGGCGCCTCGGGGTTGCCGGTCTTGCGGTAGGTGATGAGGTTGCGCCGCACGGTGTTGCCGATATCCACCGGCTTGCCGCGCATCCAGGCGTCGAAGGCGTCGGCGGCGGCGCGGGCATCCACCCGGCCGGCGGCCAGGATCGCCTCGCCCAGCGCCAGGGACATGGTGGTGTCGTCGGTGACCTGCCCGGCCTTGAGGCGCAGCCAGCCGCCGCCGCTGATGTCCTGGTGCACGCCGTGCTGGTGCTGGATCTCGCGGGGGGTGAGGAACTCGACGGTGGCGCCGAGGGCGTCGCCGATGGCGAGCCCCAGGTAGGCCGCGACGGCCCGGCTGTCAGGCGTGGTGGCCGATGGGGCCGGCGCGGCTGGCGGCGGGCTTACTGCTCGGGTCCAAAGCACTTGGCGTAGTCCTTGCACACGCCACACGAGGGGGCGGGGCACACGTAGATGCCTTCGGCGGCGCAGAACTGCCGGTAGAGGAACTTCTTCCACTTCATGTCGCCGGTGTTGGCGGCGGCGAGGGTGGGGAAGTTCACCCTCATCAGGCGGGAGAGTTCGTCCCGGCTGGCGAGGCCGAGGTCCTGCCACAGGTGGTCGGCGCCGGTGCAGGCGGTGGCGATGATGTCGGCCACCCACAGCTCGGAGGCGTGCTGCCCGGCCCGGTGATCGGCGAGCAGCTTTTGCAGGTCGCTCCACTCGGGCACCTTGTCGGTGCTGCGCGGAAAGGCGGGCATGAGCAGCCCGGTGAAGTATTCGGTGATCAGCTGGCGGCAGGTGCGCTCGCCAAGGCCGAGGTCCGGGGGCAGGCAGCCTTCGCCGAGGCGCTGGCCGGCCAGCAGACTGGCCAGCAGCGGACGGTTCGGATCGAAGCGTGCGTGGTCGTGGCAGGGCATGGCCAGCAGGCCGGCGACGGCCAGGGCGTGATGCGCGTTGCGGTCCAGAACGTTCATGGCAGCCTCCCCCGGGGTGGGACTTACTTGCTCGGATACTCGACCAGGATGTCCTCGTCGCGGATGATCATCTGGCAGGCCAGACGCCATTGGGTCGGAGGAATGTCATCCACGTACATCTGCTCGACCTGGGCCTTGGTGATGTGGCCCAGTTCGGTCAGGGCGGCCACTTCGCGCACGTTGAGCGGGCCGCCCATCGGACGACGCTTGCCGTCGACGGACGAGACCTTCACGAGGCAGGTGCCGCAGTTGCCTTCCTGGCAGCCGAAGTCGATGGGGATGTGGTGTTCCTTGGCAAGGGCGAGGATGGTCTGGGTGTGGCTACCGGCCACGGCATAGACCGTCTTGTCCTTGTGCATGGGGCTGCTGAAGGTGATCAGGGCCATTTGAAGTTCTCCTGGAATGACGGGTTCACGAATTTCTCTGTGGTTGCGGGACGTGCTTTTAGTCTTATGCGGGCTTGACGACGATTTCGCCGCCGATGATCTGGGCCTGGCAGGCCAGGCGATGGCCCCGGGGGGCGAGGTTGTCCTTGAGCACCTGGTCCTCGAGCATGCTGGGCGGGGCGAGGTTGTCGGCGCCCGAGACGATCTTGGTGAGGCAGGTGCAGCACTCGCCTTCGCGGCAGCCGTAGGTGATGCCGGCGCCGACCTTCTCCGACACCTCGATGAGCCGGGTGCCGGCCGGGACGGTGACGGAGACGCCGATGTCTTCGAAGGTGACTTTGGCTTTGGGCATGGTGGGTTTTCCTGGTTGTCCTGAATGATTTAGGCGGGGGTGACCTGCAGCGTGCTGAACTCGATCTCCCGGTGCTCGACCTGGCCGGTGAGGTGGCGGGCGAGGGTTTCACCCAGGGCGTGGCACTGCTCCAGCTCGCCGGCGTCGGGCACGAGCTTGATGCGCAGGCCTTCCACCGGCACCCGCAGCTTCAGGCCGCGCAGGCGGTCCTCGATCAGGCGCACCGCCTCGCCGCTCCAGCCGTAGCTGCCGAAGGCGGCGCCGAGCTTGCCCTTGACGTTGACGGTGGTGAGGGACGAGAGCACGTCCCAGATGGGCTTGACCGCGTCGGCGTTGATGGTCGGGCTGCCGAAGGCGAGGCCGTCGGCCTCTTCGATGAGGTCGGTGAAGATGCCGGACTCGCCGCCTTCCAGGTCGTACAGCGACACCCGCACGCCGCCGATGGATTCGGCACCGGCGGCCAGCGCCTCGGCCATCCGCCGGGTGTTGCCGTAGGCCGAGATGTAGAAGACCACCAGAGTCTTCTCGCTGCGGGCCTCGTTGAACAGGCGCGGCATGGCCAGCTCGCGGTAGCGCTGCACGTAGTCCCGCGGCATGTGGCGCAGGATGGGGCCGTGGGCCGGGGCGATCAGGCGCAGGTTGAGGGGCTCGATGAGGGCCAGCGCGTCCAGCACGTTCTCGCGGAACGGCCGCATGATGTGGGCGTAGTAGTACTCGAACGAGAAGCGGAAATCGCCCACCGCGTCGTTGTAGAGCCGGGCGTCGCAGAAGTGGCAGCCAAACACGTCGCCCGAAAACAGCATGCCTTCCTCGACGAGGTAGGTGCATTGGGTGTCGGGCCAGTGCAGGTAGGGCGTGTGCAGGAAGTGCAGGGTGCGCCCGCCCAGGTCGATGGTGTCGCCGGTGGTCACCGGGATGTATTCGGGCGGGGCTTCGCCGCTGGGCTTGAGCAGCGCCTTCAGCATCATCTGGGCGCGGCGCGAGAGGTACACCCTGGCCTGGGGGGCGCGCTTGAGCAGCTCCGGCAGGGCGCCGCTGTGGTCCGGCTCCAGGTGGTTGAGGACGATGGTGGTGATCTCGTCGTAGCGGGCGACGGATTCGAGCCGCCGGAAGAAATCGTCGGCGAAGCTCTCCTTCACCGTGTCGATCACCGCCACGCCGGTCTCGCCACGCACCACGTAGGCGTTGTAGGTGGTGCCGTTGGCGGTGCGCAGGATGATGTCGAAGTTGCGCAGATGCGGGTCGAGGGCGCCCACCCAGTGGACGCCCGGGGCGAGTTCGACCGCGTTTTCAGTGATTCCCGACGCGCGCATGGTCTTCTCCGTGACCTGCGGAACCGCAGCTACCGTGGCTGGCCGTGCCGTGCACGCAGGCTTCGATGTTGCCGGTGGGCAGCTCCACGCCACGCAGGCCGATCCAGGCGTCCACGGCCGCCGCATCAAAGCCCACCATGCGCTCCTCGCCCACCTGCATCAGCGGGCGGCGGATCAGCAGCGGGTTCTCCAGCAGCAGCGACAGGGCCTGGCGCACGTCCAGCGCGTCCGGGTCGATGTGGCCGAGCTTGATCGCCGGCGCGCTGCGGTTGAACCACTCGGGCACCGGCAGTCGGCCGAGGAAGGCGAGCAGCCCTTCGGCCGTCCATGCCTCTGCCTTCAGGCTGCGGGCATGCACCGTGTGGCCCGCCGCGGCAAGCAGCGTCTTCTGGCGCTGGTTGCCCTGGCAGCCGGGCTTCTCGAAAAAGAGGACATCGGCCATGTCAGGACTCCCGCAGGGCCGCCCCAAGGGAGGCCTGCGCCCCCTTGGGGGGGAGCGAGTGCAGCGAGCGTGGGGGCTGTGTCATCTCAGGCCACCTCCCGGTACAACCCGTACTCCTTGAGCTTCTCGATCGGGATGCCGGTCAGCGAGCCGGGCGGGTTGAGGAATTCGCCCAGCTCGTCGACGATGGCCATCTCGATGGGGCAGATCGCGGCGCACTGGGGCGTGGCGTGATCGCCGAGGCACTCGGTGCACTTCATGTCGTCGATGAGGAAGTGGGGCTTGTCGGCGTAGATCGCGTCGTTGGGGCAGACGTCCACGCAGGCCCAGCAATTGACGCAGGATTGAGTGATCTGAAGTGCCATGTCAGGGCTCCCGAAAGGCCCGCCGGAGGTGGCTCCGGCGGGCGTGACGAAGGATGTGGATGAAGTGGGCGTTCAGGCGACCTTGAGGCTGTCGGTGCTCGGGAGCAGCCGGCCGGTGGCGGCGATTTCCTTGTACACCGCCATCACCGCCTCTTCGATCGGCTCCATCGCGTGCTCGCCGTTGGGGGCGATGCCGGCCGCCTCGAGCTTGCCCCACGGTTCAAAACCGATCTTGGAGCACAGCACGACCTCGCAGCCTTCGAGCACCTTGATGTTGCGGTCGAGGAGGGAATCCGGTTCCTCGTCGCCTTCGCCGCAGCTGTCCATCCCGCCGCAGTAGAGCTCGGTCTTGCGGTGGCTGATGAAGCGCACGCCGTCAGGCGACGCCTCGTAGATCAGGAACTCCTTGGCGTGGCCGAAGTGCTCGGCGACGAGGCCGTTCTTGCCGGCCACCGCCATCAGCACCGGGCGCGAGCCTTCGGGGATGCCCTGGGGCTTCGGCTTGGTGTGACCGCGCTGGGCTTCGAGCTTCTCGATGATCGAGTCGTGGACTTCCTTCCGGCGCACCATCGCGGCCTCGTAATCCACGTCCATCACGTCGATCTTGTCCATCGTGAACTCGTCGCCGCGATCCTCGCCCAAGAGGCCCACCGCGTCGGCGCGGCACTGGCGGCAGTGGCGCATCATCGCCATGTCGCCGGCACAGGCGTCCTGCAGGTCCTGCAGCTGCTCGGGGGTCGGCTCCGGCTGCTCCATGATCCCGTAGTAGGTGCCGTGCTCGGGCTCGGCGATCAGCGGCATCACGTTGTGCAGGAAGGCGCCCTTGGCCTTGACGATCTTCGAGACCTCCTTGAGGTGCTCGTCATTCACGCCGGGGATCAGCACCGAGTTCACCTTCACGAGGATGCCCCGCGAGGTGAGCATCTCGAGGCCCTTCTGCTGCTGCTCGATGAGGATCTTGGCGCCCTCGATACCGAAGATGCGCTTGTTGTTCCAGTAGATCCACGGATAGATCTTGGCGCCCACTTCCGGATCGACACAGTTGATGGTGATCGTCACGTGGTCGATGTTGTGCTTGGCGATCTCGTCCACGTATTGCGGGAGCGACAGGCCGTTGGTGGACACGCACAGCTTGATGTCCGGCGCCTTCTCCGAGAGTTGCTCGAAGGTCTCGAAGGTGCGGGCCGGGTTGGCAAGGGGGTCTCCCGGCCCCGCGATGCCGAGTACGGTCATCTGCGGGATCTCGGCGGCCACCGCCAGCACCTTCTTGATCGCCTGGTCCGGCGTCAGCAGCTCGGACACCACGCCCGGGCGCGACTCGTTGGAGCAGTCGTACTTGCGGTTGCAGTAATTGCACTGGATGTTGCAGGCCGGGGCGACGGCCACGTGCATGCGCGCAAAGTAGTGGTGGGCCTCTTCCGAATAACAGGGATGGTCCTGCACCTTGGCGCGGATGTGGTCGGGCAGATGAGACAGGGCGTCGGGCGCAGTGCCGCAGCCGCTTGAAGAACAACCGCCGCCGGATGCTTCTTCGGGCGCGGCATTGCTGATGACGGGCAGTTCCACGTTGGGCTCCTCTGGATCTGGGGTTACGCCGGGTATTCAGCAATCGCTGTGCCAGAGGAGAAAACAGCAGAAAAACAGGGGTTTATTGTTTCGGCGCGGGGGCGCTTGTCAGCCCTTTGTCGCAAAGGTGACAGTCACCTTTGTGCGTAAACGCCTGATTTGAGGCGCTTTAAGATTGGCACCGGTCTTGCGTGGCTGGTGGCCATGAAAACCTATCTCGACTGGTCGGCCTACGACACCTACGGCGTGGGCGACGCCTACGCGGGCATTCCCGCCACCGGGGGCAACTACGCCAAGGCGGTGGCCGTGTGCATGAACAACCACCAGTGCCAGCGCGACGGCAAGGGGGTGATGTGCCCGAGCTACCGGATCACCCACGACCCGATGCATTCCACCGGCGCCCGGGTGAAGGCCTTCAAGGCGGCGCTGAACGGCGAGCTTGGCGACGAACCCTTCGCCCACCCCGATCTCGCCGCGGCGATGGACTTGTGTGTGTCGTGCAAGGGCTGCAAGAAGGAATGCCCCAGCGCGGTGGACATGACCCTCATCAAGACCGAATACCTTGCCCAGCGGAATGCGAGGCTCGGCCCATCGCGGCGGGTGCGGCTGTTTGCCGGGCTGCCCCGCTGGCTGCACGCGCGGCGTTCGCTCCTCAAGCGCCTGGTGCGCCTGCGCAACGCCTCGCCGTGGCTGGCGGGCGTGGCCGAGCGTTGGCTGGGCATCTCGGCCCGGCGGCCGATCCCCGAGATCGTCGCCGACGGCTTTACCACGCCGGCGCTTGACGCCACCGGCACGCGGGGCAAGGTGATGCTCTTCGTGGATACCTTCACCCACTACTACACGCCCGAGGTGGCCGAGGCGGCGCTGAAGGTGCTGCGCGCCGGCGGCTACAGCGTCGAGGTGCTGCAGCCGGTGGCCAGCGACGCCGAGCCGACGCGGCCCCTGTGCTGCGGACGCACCTATCTCTCCCAGGGCCTGGTGGATGAGGCGAAGATCGAGGCCCAGCGGGTGATGGCCGCGCTCGCCCCGGCGCTGGCCGAGGGCACGCCCGTCGTCGGGCTGGAACCGTCGTGCCTGCTGGCGCTGCGGGACGAGTTCTACAGCCTGTCCCTGGGCCCGGCGGTTGGGCAGCTCTCCAAGCAGGCCTTCCTGTTCGAGGAGTTCCTGATGCGCGAGGGCAACAAGGGGCTGAAGCTCGATCTCAAGCCCATCCCCGGCGGCCGGGCGGTGGTGCATGGCCACTGCCACCAGAAGGCCTTTGGCGCGATGAAGTCGGTGAAGAAGGTGCTCGGGTGGATTCCCGGCTTCGAGTTCGACATCGTGGATGCCAGCTGCTGCGGCATGTCCGGCAGCTTCGGGCTGGAAGCCGAGCACTACGAAGCCTCCCAGGCGATGGGCGAGCTGGCGCTATTGCCGGCCGTGCGCGCTGCCGCCGACGATGCCCCGATCATCGCCGACGGCTTCTCGTGCCGGCATCAGATCAAGGACGGCGCCGGCCGCGAGGCGATGCACGTGGCCGTGCTGCTGGCCAAGGCGCTGGGCTGACACCGGCGATTGATCCAGATCGAATAGGCGATTCACCCCCGGCCGTAGAATGACCTTGCCATTGTGTTGATGAGGGGCAAAGTCATGGATGCCATCGATCTGCAATCGGTACTGCACGTGCTCATGTGGTGCGCGGTCTTCGGCTACGTCGCCTGGCGGAAACATCGCCAAAAAGCCAACCTCGCGATGTATCGGGGGCTGCGAGAAATCTTTTACTCGGCGGCGCCTGAAGTCTTGCTGGGCGACAGGCCTGGTAAGCCGGGCGAAGTGATCGGCGTGGCCATGGACTGGCCCATCAAGGACACGCAGGCGACGGTGATTGCCTTCATCGACGGAACCGGGAGCCTCTACATGAAGCGGCAGGGTTCCGCCATCTGCGGCGGATACGGTGCGCCGGAGTTGGCTCGGGCCTTTGTCGCCGAGGCGGCCAGTTGGGTTGCCCGCGCCGAAAAGGTGGATGCCCATCCCGAGCCCGATCCTGCCACAGTGTATTTCTACATCCGCACCACCGATGCCTTGTATCGCGTCAGCGACTCGGTGAGCGCCCTGCTTGTCGGCAAGGGCGCCGCCGAGCCGTTGTTTGTTGCCGGAAACGACTTGATGACGGCGCTCTTCAAAATGGCCGATACGGCTGAGAAGGTGCCGGAGCGGGCCTGAGCGCCCGCGCCTACTCCGTATCGAAGCCCAGCAGGCGGTTGCTGACGATGCGCTCGGCGACGCCCGGCGGCACGTCGTCCATCCATGCCCCGCGGCCGCGGCGCAGGCCGGTGAGTACCTCGGCCACGTCGATGTGCAGGTGGCTGTCGTCGTGGGGTTCGACGGCCAGGAGCTTCTGGTTTTCCTTGAGGAAGGTGAGCAGGTGGCGCAGGTTGGCCGGCACGTCCACGTTGTCGAGGGTCACCAGCGTCGTCTCGCCGCCCCGCTGCATGCGGGTGGGGTAAACATAAACGTGGGTGTTGTCCGGGAAGAGCTTGCCGAAGGCTTCCAGGATGCCGCCCTCCAGACCTTCGTAATACTTCTCGTCGAACAGGTAGTTGAAGTCGCGCACCGACAGCACGATGCCGATGGGCTTCTGGGTGTAGCGGCGCAGGTAGGCGCGCAGGCGGAAGTAGCGCACGTAGTCCGAGATCATCACCGTGTAGCCCAACGAGGCCAGCAGGTCGATGCGGGCGAGGAAATCCGCGCCATCCACGTTGTCGCCGCTGATCAGCGAGTTCATGGTGATCTCGGCCAGAGACAGGATCTCGCCCTCATCCACCGCCGCCAGCTGGCTGAACTGCTTGAGGCCGGCGCACATCATGTCCTGGTTCACCAGCGTCACCGGCTTGAAGCTTCCGCGCATCACCATCACCGGCTTGCGGTAGAACAGCTCGCCCGGCACCACCACGTCGCCGGTGGGGGCGAACACCACCGCGCGGGTCAGCCAGCTGCGGATGAGGTGCAGGTTCATCAGGCGGTTTTCCACTTCCTCGAAGTAGGGGCCGGAGAAGTGGATCAGGTCCACCTCGATGCGCTCCGAGCCGAGACCATCGGCCAGGCCCTCGACCACCCAGGCCGGGTGGTGGAAGTGGTGGAAGGCGCCGTGGATCAGATTGACCCCGAGGATGCCCAGCGCTTCGGACTGCTGGGCGTTGTCGTTGTCGAGCATGCGCACGTGGAGGATCACGTCGGAGGGCTCGGCGCCCGGGTGCAGCTGCAGGCGGATGCCCACCCAGCCGTGGCATTCGTTCTTCTGCTTGAAGCTGCGCGCGGTGACGGTGGCCGCGTAGGCGAAGAAGGTGGTGTTCTTGGGCCGCACATGGGCCAGCCGCTGCACCACCAGCGAGAACTCCTTGTCCAGCATCTGCAGCAGGCGGGAGCGGCTCACGTAGCGGTCGGCATGGCCGTAGATGTCGTCGCTCACCGCCATGTCGTAGGCCGACATGGTCTTGGCGATGGTGCCTGCCGCCGCGCCCACCGAGAAGAAACGCCGCGCCACCTCCTGCCCGGCGCCGATCTCGACGATGGAGCCGTACTTGTACTTGTCGAGATTGATCGCCAGCGCTTTCTGGTCGGTGCTGAGCGTGGTGTCGCGCTTGTGCATGGTCTTCCTCCCTTTTGTTGTGTGCTTGAACGAAGCCCGGCTCCGCTTCCGGGCAATGCAACCGGCCAGCCGGGCCGTGTTGCCGATGGGCATATCTTCCACTGCTTCCGGCGGCGCGTCGACGCCTTCGCAGGGTGCCGCCCAGCGGCCAGAATGCGGTGCGCTTATATGCGTCGTTATCGGAGTTGGCGGGATGTGCTGTGCGGGCGAGACTGGGGTAGGGGGGGCAGAATCAGACGTTATTGATTTGACGCGGGGTTACTGGTAGACACGAACCTCTCGGTTACGACGCCTTTCTACCAGTTGTGAGGTTAACTCATGGATATGACGACCATTGTCAGCTCAGCGGGGCAGGCTGTCTCCGCTTTGGACGGTGCGCTTGAGGATAAACCGACGGGGCTAAGTCGCTTGTTGTTGGCCTATGGTCCGCCGTCCCTACGTCAGTTCTTGACGAAAGGGCGTCTACGCCTCATTCATTTGCGACATCGAGAAGCAGTTCTTGAAGAAACTTTCAAGGTACTCATTGAGGAGCACAGGCGTATTTCAATCAACGTCGAAAATGGAGGGGCTGATCCCCTGGACAGGGTTCGCCTTGGTCAGCTGGAGAAGGATTACAGGCTTCTGAGCACGTTCAAGCTGGCGCTCCCTAACTTGCCCGAATCTGAAGAGTCAGTCGAGACGGTTCCATCAGAGAGCGACGCGCTGTGGTGGGATATGTTCGAAGACCTAGCCTCTAGACGAAATGAGGTCTGGCGCAGAGAGTTGTTTGCGCGCAGTGTCGTCCTGAATGACGGTAGCCCTGGTGAGATCGGCTTTAAGGCCTTGTGGGAAATCGCGATGATGGAGGCTGATGATTTTTCGGCGCTCTCTGTTTTCTGCGACTCAAGCCTGTATATCGATGGAAAGCCTGTGATCCTGATGGAGGTGGATGAGCAGTACCGCTACGAGCTGGATCTGGACGATTTCTACAAAGGCAATCTGGCGCTGTGTGTTAGCCGACTGATCGATAAGAACCTTATTCAGAAGGTTGCTACACAGTTCATGACTACGGAGCCTGTCGAGCTTAAGTATCAGTCTGGAAAGACCTACTTGGTCCACCGGATTGAAGGTGTTGGCCCGGATGCAGAGACAGCGGTGCGGGTGGATGGCTATGCACCAACCGACCACTGTCTGGATATCTGCAAGCTCTACGAGGCCAAGTTGAACATTGCGTCGGTGCGCAGTCTTGAACTGCTGCAAGCTCAACTGGAGGACGAGTCCATTCAGTCGGTAGAAGGCTCGCACAAGAGTAGTTTTGAGTTCGTATCGCAGATCTGATCGACTGGAAACAACCATGCAGAACATCCTCATCATCGTCCACGCCCCACCCTACGGCAGCGAGCGTTGCCTGTCGGCCCTGCGTCTTGCCACCGCCCTGGCCGGGCGGGATGGTGACAGGCCCGAGCTGCGCGTCTTTCTCATGTCCGACGCCATCCACGCGGCCCTGCCCAATCAGCAGGACGGGGCTGGCAGCGGGCTGCAGGGGATGATCGAGCAGCTGGTGGAGCTGGGTGTGCCGGTGAAGCTGTGCCGCACCTGTGCGCTGGCCCGGGGGCTGGTGGAACTGCCGCTGATCGCCGGCTGCACCATCGGCACCCTGCCGGAGCTGGCCGAATGGACGCTGGCGGCGGACAAGGTCATCACCTTCTAGCCATTTGCAGCGTTTTGGACCAAAAAGCAGCGTTTCTTCACAAGAATATCGATTCTTGCGGCGGGAAACGTCGTTTCAGCCCGAGAAAGAAGGATTCAGCGCCTGAAACGATCTTTTCGGCGCGTGCAACGAAGTTTCAGGGCGTGAGGGTTCAGTTTCAGCCGCTGAAACGATGATTCAGGGCCTGAAACCTTGATGCGGGGGTGGGCAAGTGTGTTTCAGCGTGCGAAACGATGCTCGCCAAGCTGCAAGGGCGTTTCGGTGCCGAACGGCCTGATACCGCGTGTGCCTGTGCCCGGCCGGGACGGATTCACCACTTCGCCCTGCCAGCAGGTAGTGCTGCGCATCGGTGATGGCCGGTACGTCTCAATGCCGCGAGAACAGATCCCGCAGCTTGCACAGGGTGGTGGTGATGTCGAAGCGCTGGTCGGGCAGGGGCTGGCCGGAGACGATGCGGGTGATGACCTCGGCGGGGTCGGTCTCGCCGGTGAGCATCACGTCGGTGCCGCGGGTGCGCATGTGGCGCACGAAGCCGTCGCCGGCGCTGGCGGCGACCACCAGATCCACCCCGTCGAGGGGGTGGGGGGCGTTGTCCTTGAACACGTGCAGCACCTGCTCGGCGGCCAGGTCGATCTGGCGGGGCGCGGGCAGCAGCTGGCCGGGGGCGTAGCGGGCGAGGTCGTAGAGCAGCCAGTGGCGGGCCTGGCCGGCGTGGCCGCCGACGGTGGCGAAATCCCGGGTGGCGATGGCGATCTTCATGGTCGGGGGCGGGGCAGTGGGTGGGTTCAGGGGGCGGGCCGCAGGGTGACGGCCACGTCGCGGGGCGGGGCGAAGTAGGGGCTGCTGGTGACGAGCACCCCGGCGCCGGCCCGGGCGAAATCTTCGGCGTTGCCGGCATTCACCCCACCGGCGGCGGCGATCAGCGGCGGGCGAGGCATGCGCGCGGCGATGGCGGCGATACGGGCCACCGCGGCGACGGGGAGTTTCTCGAGCTGCAGCACATCCGCGCCGGCGTCGAGCCACAGGGCGGCTTCGGCTTCGTCGCCCACTTCCACCACGATGCGCCGCTCGGGCCACGCATTGCGCAGGCGGGCGAGGCTGGCGGCGGGGGATTCATCAAGAAAGGCCCGGTGCTCGGCAAACACCAGCAGGGTTTCGGAGAGGCTCAGGCGGTGGGGCGTGGCGCCGCCGCACAGGATGGCCTTGATGGCGGCGGCCTTGGTGCCGGGAAAGTTCTTGCGGGTGCACGCCACCGACGTTACCGGGTTGCCCCGCCGGGCGGCGGCCACGATGGCGGCGGTGGCGCTGGCGATGCCCGAGAGGTACTCCATCAGGGTCTGGCTGGTCTTCCACACGGCGTGGAGATCGGCCGCCCGGCCTTCGAGGCGCAGGATGAGCTGGCCGGCGTCGAGCACGCTGCCGCCGGCGGCCACCGGGCCGGCGATGATGAGATCGCGCAGCTGGCCCATGCGGGCGGCTTCCTCGCTGCCGCACAGGGTCATCGGGCCCCGGGCACGGTATTCGAGCACACCGGGCGCATCGCCGATGCCCAGCGCAAAGGTGGTGGCGTCGCCCTCGGGGGTGTCTTCGCCGAGGATGGCTTCGAGGGCCGGGTCGGGCAGCCGGTAGGGCGACATGAGCGGGCGCTACACCGGGCAGGTGGGCGAGAAGCTGTAGAAGCCGCGGCTCACGGTGCCGTCGCTGCCGCACACGGTGCGCCGCCAGGTGAGCCAGCGGTCATCCCGCAGGCGCCAGGCGCGCAGGGTCTCGCCCCGGGTGACGACGGTGTAGAAATCCTCGTCGTTGTCGGAGCGGGTTTCGGTGAGCACGTAGCTGTGGTGGTAGAAGCAGCGCAGGTCGTAGGCGTCGTAGCCGAAGGTGCGGCTGGCGGCCAGTTCGTATTCCCGGTGCACCGTGAAGCTGATCGGGGCCACCACCATGTCGCGCCAGGCGGGGGGCAGGTCGTCGAGCCAGCGGGCGTCGTCGCGCTTCTCGCTGCGGGCGGCGGCCAGGTTGAGGCGGGGCGGCGGGAAGAACATGGCGAGGCGGCCTCCTCAGGCGTCGAAGTGCATCCTGAGCCCGTCGAGCACGCGGGCCAGGGGCTGGTTTTCGATGCTGCTGGGCATGTCGGGCAGCGGGTTGGGGTATTCGTAATACACGCCGTAGGTGCCAGGGCGCTGCCCGTGCAGGAAGACGTGGGCGCGCAGGCGGTCGAGCTCGGCGTGGCGCAGGGTGACGATGGCGGGGTCGGTGCCGCTGTCGGGTTCGATGTCGCAGGCTTCACCCAGGGCCGGGTCGAAGGAGACGAGCAGGCGGCGCAGGGCGCGGTCCTTGGGCAGGGCCCAGGCGTTGGTGTTCATGGCAGCAGCTCCGGTCGGATCTGGGCGAGCCAGGTGTCGATGCGCGCTTCGGTGAGCACCGGCTGATTCACCTGGTCGAGGGCGAGGCCCAGAAAGTATTCGCCCTCCAGCGCCCGGGAGGCGTTGAAGTCGTAGCCGGCGGCGGGCCACTGGCCGACGAGCCGGGCGCCCCGGTCGCTGAGGGCTTCGTGGAGGATGCCGATGGCGTCCACAAACACGGCCGGGTATTTCTTCTGGTCGCCCAGGCCGTACAGCGCGATCACCTTGCCGGAGAGGTCGACCCCGGCCAGCTGGGGCATGAACTCCTCCCAGCTCGGCTTGAGGCCCACCGAATCGCCCGGCAGCTCGCCGTCGCCGTAGGTGGGGCAGCCGAGGATCAGGGCGTCGTGGGCGAGGAACTCATCCAGCGTGGTGCGGCCGATGTTGACCGGTGCCGCCGCCACGTCGCCGAGCTTCTTCGCGATCTGCTTGGCGATGAGGCGGGTGCGGCCGGTGTCGGTGCCGAAGAAGATGCCGATGGACGTCATGGCGCGGGGGCTCGAAGGTCAGTGGCTCGGGGGCGGGTCTTGGGTGAGCTCGTCGGGCAGGCAGCCGACCGGGTCGCCGAGGCTGCCGTCGGCGCCGGTCTCGAAGCGCACGAGGTAGATCTCGCGGCTCGGGTCGACTTCCGAATGACCGAAGTGCACCACCACGCCCCGGGCGCCGGCGGGGGCGATCAGGCCTTCCTCGTCGTCGATGCCGGGCATGCCGCCATCGTTGAGGATGTCCTCGGCCGCAAAGACCATGTCGCCGATGTCGTACTGGGTTGCGCTCATGGCATCAGCTCCAGATGTCGGCCGGGGCCAGCAGGCGCTCGACCGGGGCGTCGAGGAGCAGGTGTTCCTCGATGATGGCGGAGACGTCGGTGGGCTTGATGCCGGTGTACATCACGCCTTCGGGATAGACGATGGCGGTGGGGCCAGCCTGGCAGGGGCCGAGGCAGCCGGTGTTGGTGAGCTGGAAGCCCGAGGCCCACAGGTTGCGGGTGGTGAATTCGTCCGAGAAGGCCTGCCAGACCTGGCCGCAGCCCTTGTCCTGGCAGGAACCGCGCGGGTGGCCCTGGGGGCGGCCCTGGACGCAGACGAGGATGTGTTTTTTGGGTTTGGGCATTTTTGTGGCTCCTGAAAGTGCAAGTGCTGGGGTCAGGAGCCTCTCGTGCAAGTTGAGTGCCAGATTTTTTGTCTGGCAAATCAGCGGCTTGCCGGCCGTGCGCGATGTCGCAAAGCCGACAAGCGGGTCAGAATTGCTTCACTTCGATGTTGAGGGTCTGGATGCGGTAGGCGATCTGGCGGGGCGTCATGCCCAGCAGGCGCGCGGCCTTGGCCTGCACCCAGCCGGCTTGTTCAAGCGCGGCCACGACCCGCTCCTTCTCGGAGATGCCCGGGTCGTTCAGATCCACGTCGGCCGGCGGCCGGGCAGGCGCCGGGCTGCCCAGGCCCATGTCGCGGGGCGGGCGGGCCGGCTGGCGTTCGCGGGTGCTCGGGAAGCGGATCAGATCCACGTCGATGACGCCATCTTCCGACAGCACGGCGGCCCGCTCCAGACAGTTCTCCAGCTCGCGCACGTTGCCCGGCCACTCGTGGCTGGCGAGGCGGCGCTGGGCCATGTCGGTGAGGGTGAGCTTGCGCTTCTGCTCGCCGCCGATCTTGGTGAGCAGGTGGCGGGCGATCTCGGGGATGTCCTCGATGCGCTCCCTCAGCGGCGGCAGGAACAGGGGCATCACGTTGAGGCGGTAGAACAAGTCCTCACGGAAGTCGCCGAAATCCACCGCGGCTTCCAGATCCCGGTGGGTGGCGGCGACGATGCGCACGTCCACCTTCACGGTGCGGCTGCCGCCCACGCGCTCGAACTCGCCTTCCTGCAGCACCCGCAGCAGCTTGGCCTGGAAGGAAGGCGAGATTTCGCCGATCTCGTCGAGGAACAGGGTGCCGCCGTTGGCCTGCTCGAAGCGCCCCTTGCGGGCCTCGACGGCGCCGGTGAAGGCGCCCCGCTCGTGGCCGAAGAGCTCGGATTCGAGCAGGTTCTCGGGCAGCGCTGCACAGTTGAGCTTGACCATCGCGTTGCGGGCGCGGGGCGAGTTGTAGTGGATGGCGTTGGCGATGAGCTCCTTGCCGGTGCCGGTCTCGCCGCGGATCAGCACGGTGGTGTTCCACTTGGCCACCAGGCGCGCCTGGTCGAACACCCGGCGCATCACCGCAGAGCGGCCAACCATGCTGTCGAAGCCGAACTGGTGGCGCACCGTGCGGCGCAGCAGGTCGCGCTCTTCGACGAGGCTGGATTTCTCCTGCTCCACTTCCAGCGACAGGCGCAGGGCCTGGCCGATGAGGTTGGCGACCATCTCGACGAACTGGCCGCGCTCCTGGATCAGGCCGTCTTCCGGCGCCTCGGGCTGCACCGCCAGGATGCCCTGGAGGTTGCCGCCGACCTTGATCGGCACCGCGATGAAGGGCAGCTCCTGCTGGTAGATGCCCTGGCGGTTGAGGAAGCGCGGTTCGTCGGCGACCCGGGTCAGCATCACCGAGCGGGGCTTCTCGAGCATCAGGCCGAGGATGCCCTCGCCGGGCTGGTACTGCACGCCGGTGGGGCCCGTGGGGTGATGGAGGGTGTGGGTGATGAGGTTGCCGCTCTGGGCGTCGACGACGCCGATCATGCCGGCGGTGAGGCCGGCTTCGTCCTGCAGTACCCGCAGCACGTCGCGCAGGGTCTCCTCGAACACCAGCGAACGGCTGAGAACCCGGCTGACCGCGTAGAGGGCGGCGAGCAGCTGGATGTTCAGCTCGTGGGTGCGGCAGTAGCCGCCGGGGGGCGGACAGTCCGCGGAGTGGATCACGTGTTCGTGCATTCTGCTCTCGTCGTTGTGTCTCAGATCGGGTCGCCGTCCAGGCGGAACTCGACGACCACGTGGCAGCCGCCGCCGGGGCTCTCGTCCAGGTCGATGATGCCGCCGTGGTCCGAGACGATCTGCTGGGCCCGCGACAGGCCGGTGCCCAGGTGGCGGCTCGCCCCTGTCTTGGCCGAGAAGAAGGGCTCGAAGGCCCGGTGGCGCAGCTCGGCCGGGATGCCGGGGCCACTGTCGGTGACGGTGACGACCATGCAGTTGCGTACCACCGAGGTGGCGAGGGTCAGCTCGCGGCGTTTCCAGCCTTTGGTGTCCATGGCTTCGATGGCGTTATCCACCAGCGCCTTGAAGAGCATCCGCAGCTGCAGCGGGCGGCCCAGCAGGGGCGGCAGGGTGGCGGCCGGGTGCCAGTCCACCACCACGCCGGCGCGCAGCAGGCGGGGCGTGCACACTTCCAGCACGTCGCGCAGCAGCTCGTTGAGATTGACGCTGAAGACCATCTCCGGCGCGCTGGGCGGGATCACCAAGCGCAGGGATTCCATGTGCTCGCGGCCGGCGGAGAGGGCGTGCTTGAGCAGGTCGGCGCTGGACGGATCGCGCCGCTGCAGGATCGAGACCGCCGAGGCCATCACGTTCATGGGTTCTTCGAGCCGGAAGATCGCCGCGGAGAGGCCCTCGCGCAGGGCGGCGGTGCGCTCTTCCTCGGCCATGGCGGCCTGCAGGGCGGCGGTGCGGGCGCGCTCCTGCTCGGCGCGCAGGCTGGTGACGTCGGAGATCACCAGCAGCAGCCCGGGCTGGTCGGACGAGGCGAAGTAGTTGTCGGCGCTGTCGCTGTGGATCTGGATCATCGAGGTGGTCACCGACAGCCAGCGGGGCCGGCCGTTGCGGTGGTCCACCCGGGCTTCGCGGTTTTCGAAGACGCAGGTGACGATGTCGTCGGAGAGCTGCGTGCGCCAGGTGCCCAGCACGCTGTCGAGCAGGGTGTGGGCCGGTTCGGCCACCCGCAGGTCGGTGACGAGCTTCTTGTAGGCCTGGTTGTCCAGCAGCACCCGGCCCTTCTGGTCGAGGAGGGCGATGGCGATCGGGGCGGCGTCCACCACCGATTCGATCAGCGCCTTCTGGTTGCGCACCATCTGCTCGAGCCGGTGGAACTCGGTGATGTCCCGGTGCATGCCCAGGTAGTGGGTGGTCTTGCCGGCGGCGTCCACCACCGGCGAGATCGTCAGCTCGGCCAGGTACAGCTGGCCACTCTTCTTGCGGTTGAGGAGCTTGCCCGACCAGGGTCGCTGCTCCATCAGCGCGGTCCACATGGACTGGTAGATCTCCCGCGGGGTGGTGCGGTTAGAGAGCATCGACTCGTTGTTGCCCACCACCTCGCCGGGGGTGTAGCCGGTGACCCGGGTGAAGCTCTCGTTGGCGAAGAGGATGTTCGCCGCGAGGTCGGTGATCGAGATGGCCAGATCGGCCTGGTCCACGGCCTGGAGATAGACCTCCGGCGGAAGCTTCGGGCTGGGTTGCGCGTGTTGAGCCGCGAGGCATTTGGCTGACGGCATGAATTTGGCTCCTCGGGTGTGCGTTTCTCGGATCGGACGCTTCTTTGGTTTGCCGGAGCATCTTCCGTGCCGTGGTGCACAAAAATGCCCGTTTCCCGCGGCTGGCGCGGCAGACGGCGGGTTTTCGGGGCAAATGCGACATAAACGCCTGTCGGCTTTGTGACATTCCGCCCCCCGAAATCCGCCCCTCTTTGGTGCGTGCCCCACAATTCCGCACGCCGCCGGGCATTTGCGGCACTGCAGCGAGGTTGGCATGGCTTATGCGTTGGGCTGGCTAAACCCGAACAGAGGCGCCATCCCATGAAGGACTTCCTGCTACTGCTGCTGTCGACCGCGTTGGTGAACAACGTGGTGCTGATCAAGTTTCTTGGCCTGTGCCCGGTGATGGGCGTTTCCAAGAGCGTGGACAGCGCCCTCGGCATGGGCCTGGCGACCACCTTCGTCATCACCCTGGCGGCCGGCGCGTCGTGGATGCTCGACAACTGGTTGCTCCAGCCCCTGGGCCTGGGCTATCTGCGCATCCTCACCTTCATCCTGGTGATCGCCGCGGTGGTGCAGTTCACCGAGATGTTCATCAAGAAATCGAGCCCCGGGCTGTACCAGTCGCTGGGCATCTACCTGCCGCTCATCACCACCAACTGTGCGGTGCTGGGCGTGGCGCTGCTCAACGTGCAGCAGGGCTTCAGCCTGTTCAAGAGCCTGGTGTATGGCTTCGGTTCGGCCCTGGGTTTCACCATCGTGCTGCTGATCTTTGCCGGGCTGCGCGAGCGCGTGGCCCTTGCCCGGGTGCCGGCGGCCTTTGCCGGCGCGCCGATCGCCTTCGTCACCATCAGCCTCTTGGCCCTGGCCTTCATGGGCTTCTCGGGCATGAACGTGTAAGGGAGCGCCGCAAAATGTTGATCGCCATCTTCAGTCTCACCGTGCTGGGTGCCGTGCTCGGCATCGTGCTGGGTTTCGCCAACAAGGTCTTGCGGGTCGAGGGCAACCCCGTCGTGGACGAGCTGATCGCCATGATGCCGGGCTCCAACTGCGGGCAGTGCGGATTTCCGGGCTGCTCCGGCGCCGCCACCGCCATCGTCGATGGCACGGCGCCGCCCACCTGCTGTCCGCCCGGTGGCAAGAGCCTCGCTGCGGCGATCGCCGCCAAGCTGGGCCTCACCGTCGATCTGTCGGGGCTGTCGGACGATGGCCCGAAGATCGCGATGGTGGCCGAGGAGTTGTGCATCGGCTGCTGCCGCTGCAGCAAGGTATGTCCGACCGATGCCATCGTCGGCGCGGCCAAGCAGATCCACAACGTGCTGCGGGAGGCCTGTACCGGTTGCAGCAGTTGCGTCGAGAAATGCCCCACCGAGGCGCTGGCGATGAAGCCGGTGCCGGTCACCGTCCAGCACTGGGTGATGCCCAAGCCGCTGGCAGCATGAGGAAAGCGATGACGATCCGCGAACGCAATCTGCCGGCTGCCGTGGTCACGGCGCAACGGGTAACGGGAGCCTAAGGAGCCACCATGGACTTCAGCAGTCTGATCAAGAAACTCACGGGCAAGCACTGGGGCGTGCATCCGGCCGACCACAAACGGCCGGCCGCCGACCAGCCCGTCCATGCGGTGCCGCTGCCGCAGCGCCTGCATCTGATGCTGTCCCAGCACGTGGGTGCCGCTGCGCGCCCGGTGGTGCTGGTGGGCCAGAAGGTGAAGAAGGGCGAACTGATCGCGGCGGCCCAGGGCAACATCTCGGCTCCGCTGCATGCGCCCACCTCGGGTGTCATCAGCGCCATCGGCGAGATCACCGCGCCCCACGCCTCGGGCCTGCCGGCGATGGCGATCACCCTCACGGTTGACGGCGACGACCGCTGGATCGAACCCGACAACCTGCCCGCCGACCCCTACGCCCTGGCCGCGGCCGACGTGGCCGCGCGGGTGGCCGCCGCCGGCGTGGTGGGGATGGGCGGGGCGACCTTCCCGTCTTCGGTCAAGCTCAACCTGGGGCGCCGCTCCGACATCGACACCCTCATCATCAACGGCAGCGAGTGCGAGCCCTATCTCTCGTGCGACGACCGGCTGATGCGCGACAAGGCCGCCGAGATCGTGTCGGGCATCCGCCTGATGCTGATCGCCACCGGCGCCGGCTGCGCGAAGGTGGGCATCGAGGACAACAAGCCCGAGGCCATCGCGGCGATGCTCGAGGCCGCCAGGGGTTTCGACAACATCACCATCGTGCCGGTGCCGGCGCGCTACCCGATGGGGTCCGACCGCCAGCTGATCGTCGAGCTGACCGGCCGCGAGGTGCCGTCGGACGCCCGCGCCGCCGACGTGGGGGTGATCGTCCATAACGTGGGCACTGCCCGGGCCGTGCATGACGCGGTGGTGCTGGGTCGGCCGTTGGTGAGTCGCCTCGTGACGGTCAACGGCGCCGCCGCGGCCATGCCCGGAAACTACGAAGTGCCGCTGGGCATGCTGGTGAGCGACCTGATCGCCTTCACGGGCGGGGCCAGGGGCGAGGTGGCCCGGCTGGTGATGGGCGGCCCGATGATGGGCACCCTGCTGCCCCATGCCCGGGTGCCGGTGGTCAAGGGCACCAGCGGCATCCTGCTGCTCGACGCGAAGGAGGCCGAGGCGCTGGAGCCCGAAGCCTGCATCCGCTGCAGCAGCTGCGTGAAGGCGTGCCCGATGGGGCTGCTGCCCCTCGAGATGAGCGCCCGCATCCGCAACGACGACCTGGATGGCGCGATGGACCTGGGCCTCGCCGACTGCATCGCCTGCGGCTGCTGCGCCTACGTGTGCCCGTCGCACATCCCCCTGGTGCAGTACTTCTACCACGCCAAGGGCGATCTCTCGGCCCGGGAGCGCGCCAAGCTGCGCACCGAATCCACCAAGAAGCTCGGCATTGCCCGGCAGGAGCGGCTCGAGCGTGAAGCGCGCGAGAAGGCCGAAGCCGCCGCCAAACGCAAGGCCGAGCGGGCCGCCCAGCAGGCTGCAGCCGCCGCAGCCGCGGCGCCAGCCAGCACCGAACCGCAGAAGGGAGAAATCGCGTGAATCTCGCCACCCTCCAGGGCGAAGCGATCGCCTCGCCCCACGCCCACGGCGGCAACACCGTCGGGCGCACCATGGTCCGGGTCCAGCTCGCGCTGGTGCCGGCCACCCTCTACGGCTTCTGGCTGTTCGGCTGGCCGTCGTTCTTCCTGTGGCTGCTGACGGTGGTGTCGTGCCTCGTCTTCGAGGCCATGGCCCTGCGCATGACCGGCTCCACCCGTGTGCGCAAGACGCTGTTCGACGGTTCGGCGCTGCTCACCGGCTGGCTGCTGGCGATGACCCTGCCGCCGTGGGCGCCCTGGTGGGTGGCGGTGGTGGGCGGCTTCATCGCCATCGTGATCGGCAAGCAGGTGTTCGGCGGGGTGGGGCAGAACGTCTTCAACCCGGCGATGGTCGCCCGGGTGGCGCTGCTGGTGTCGTTTCCGGTGCCGCTCACCCAGTGGGTGCTGCCCATGAGCCTGGCCAGCGTGCCGACGCCGGATTTCCTGCAGGGGCTGCACATCTTCGTGACCAGCGCGCCGCCGCTCGACGGCATCGCCAGCGCCTCGCTGCTGGGCCACACCAAGACCGAGATGTCCCGGGGCATCGACCTGCTGCAGTCCCTCGCCGCCGCCAACGCGCCGGCCCTGTCATGGTTCGGTACCCGGGCGGGCAGCCTGGGCGAGTCGGCCTCGCTGCTGATCCTGGCAGGCGGGCTCTACCTGCTGGCCACCGGCGTCATCACCTGGCACACGCCGGTGGCGGTGCTGGCGGGGCTGGCGATTCCGGCGGCCATCGGCCACGCGGTGGACCCGGCCCATTATCTCGGTGTTGCCGAGCACCTGCTCTCCGGTGCGGCGATGCTCGGCGCCTTCTTCATCGCCACCGACTACGTGACATCCCCCAACACCGGCCCGGGGCAGATCGTCTTCGGGCTGTGCGTCGGTCTCATCACCTGGATCATCCGCACCTGGGGGGGCTACCCCGAGGGCATGGCCTTTGCCGTGCTGATGATGAACGCCCTCACGCCGGTCATCGACCGCCTGGTCAAGCCGCGCATCCTCGGCCGCGACCGCAAGGGCAAGCCGCTGGAAATTCCGGCCAAGTAAGGGAGCGCCTGACCCATGAAACTGGACGAAATCCGCGAGCACATCGGCTACCAGCCGGTGCTGCTCGGCATCGTGGCCCTGGTGGCGAGCGCTGCGCTGGCGATGGCTGCCGGCTCTACCGGCGAGGCCATTGCCGCCGCCGAGGCCAAGGATCTGCGGGATTCCCTCGCCGAGGTGCTGCCGGCAGGGCTGGCCGACAACGATTTCCTGAAGGACACGCTGGCCATCGACAAGGCCGGCAAACCGGTGACGATCTACCGCGCCCGCCGCGCCGGGGCCGTGAAGGCTGCGGTCTTTCAGGTGGCCGAGCGCGGCTACGCTGGCGAGATCAGCATCCTGATGGCCGTCGATGCCGAAGGCCACACCCTGGGCGTACGGGTGCTAAAGCACACCGAGACCCCGGGCCTGGGCGACAAGATCGAGGTGAAGAAAGACCCCTGGGTGAAGGCCTTCGACGGCAAGTCCCTGGGCGATCCGGCCCCCGAACGGTGGGGGGTGAAGAAAGACGGCGGCGTGTTCGACCAGTTTGCCGGCGCCACCATCACCCCCCGGGCGGTGGTCAAGGCGGTGAAGGGCGGGCTGGATTTTTTTGCCGAGCACCGCACGGAAATCACAGGAGGCTGACATGAGCAACGACTACCGCAGCATCATCAAGGAAGGCCTGTGGGACCAGAACGTGGTGTTCTCCCAGCTGCTGGCCATGTGTCCGACCATGGCGGTCACCACCAGCGGCACCAACGGCCTCGGCATGGGGCTGGCGACCACCGCGGTGCTGGTGGTCTCCAACGTGCTGGTGTCGATGATCCGCCACACCGTCAGCTCCCAGGTGCGCATTCCGGTGTTCGTGGTGCTCATCGCCACCCTGGTGACGGTGGTGGACATGGCCATGAACGCGTGGCTGCACGATCTGTACAAGGTGCTCGGGTTGTTCATCGCGCTGATCGTGGTCAACTGCGCCATCCTCGGCCGCGCCGAGGCCTTCGCGGTGAAGAACGGGGTCGCCGCCTCGGCGGTGGATGGGCTGGCGATGGGGCTGGGCTTCACCGGCGCGCTCACGGTGGTGGGGTTGCTGCGGGAGTTCCTCGGCGCCGGCACGCTGTTCGCGCAGGCTTCCAACCTGCTCGGGCCTTCGTTTGCCTTTCTTGAAATGAAACTGCCCGGCTATGGCGGCGCACTGCTGATGATCCTGCCGCCTGGGGGCTTCGCCCTGCTGGGCTTCCTGCTCGCCGGCAAACGGGCGATGGAGCGGCGCGCCGAAGCCCGGGCGTCGGCGCGGGACAGCGGGCTGGCCACGCCGTCGGCGGCTTGAGGAGACCACAAAATGCAGATTGGCGTTGCTTACTCCGAACCCGGAAACCAGATCTGGGTGACCATCGAGGTGCCCGAGACGGCCACGGTGACGGATGCCATCAAGCGCTCGGGCATCCTTGACCAGTTCCCCCATATCGACCTCACGAAGCAGAAGGTCGGTGTCTTCGGGCGGCTGGTGAAGCTCGATGCAGCCCTGCGCCCGGGTGACCGGGTGGAGATCTACCGCGGCATCATCGCCGACCCTGAAACCGTGCCCCGGCGCGATCTCGCCGACGACTGACCTGCCTCGACCGGCCGGCCCGCCCGGCCGGTTTCATGTCGGCTCCCCGATTTTTCATTTGCCTTCGAGAACGCCCATGTCCGCTCATCCTTCGCACCCACCCCGTCCGGGCCGGGCGCTGCTGGCCCTTGGCCTGCTGCTCCCCGTGTCGGCCTTCGCGGCCGGCAGCCTGCCGTCCGTCGGCGGCATTCCCCTGGATTTCATCCTCTTCGCGCTCACCCTGCTGGGTGTGGCGCTGTTCCATAACGCCACCCTCTACGTGGCTCTTGTCGGCCTCGTCACCATCAGCGCCTACAAGGTGCTCATCACCGGCTTCAAGACCGGCGCCGGCGTGGCCGGCCTCGTCGGCCATCTGGGGCACGAATGGGTGACCATCGCCAACCTGTTCTGCCTGCTCACCGGCTTTGCGCTGCTCGCCCGGCATTTCGAGAAGAGCCACGTGCCGGTGATCCTGCCGCGCTTCCTGCCGGACGACTGGAAGGGCGGCTTCCTGCTGCTGGTGATGGTCTTCGTGATCTCCAGCTTCCTCGACAACATCGCCGCGGCGCTGATTGGCGGCGCGATGGCCCATCAGCTCTTCAAGGCCAAGGTGCACGTGGGCTACCTGGCGGCCATCGTCGCGGCGTCCAACGCGGGTGGCTCGGGCAGTGTGGTGGGCGACACCACCACCACCATGATGTGGATCGACGGGGTGAGCCCGCTGATCGTGGTCGATGCCTACGTGGCGGCGGGGGTGGCGCTGGTGATCATCGGCTACTTCGGTGCCCGTCAGCAGCACGCCTACTCGCCCATCCTGCGCCACGCCCACCAGCACACCCATGTGGACTGGGGGCGGATCTTCGTGGTGTTGGTGATGCTGGTGTTCGCGGTGGTCACCAACATCACCATCAACGTGAAGTTTCCCGAGATGGCCGACGCCTTCCCCTTCATCGGTGTGGCCGTGTGGGCGGCGATCCTGCTGACCATCCCGGTGCGCCGCCATGACTGGGAGGTGCTGCCGGACACCATCAAGGGCTCGGTCTTCCTGCTGTCGCTGGTGCTGTGCGCCTCGATGATGCCGGTGGAGGAGCTGCCCGCCGCATCGTGGCAGTCGGCGCTGGCGCTGGGCTTCGTGTCGGCGGTGTTCGACAACATCCCGCTCACCGCGCTGGCCCTGCGCCAGGGCGGCTACGACTGGGGCTTCCTGGCCTACGCGGTGGGCTTTGGCGGCTCGATGCTGTGGTTCGGCTCGTCGGCCGGCGTGGCCCTGTCGAGCATGTTCCCCGAGGCCCGCTCGGCGGCCCAGTGGCTGCGCCATGGCTGGCACGTGCCGGTGGCCTACGTGACCGGCTTCTTCATCATGCTCACGGTGATGGGCTGGCATCCGGATGCCGACCACAACGCCCCGGCGCCGGTCGCGCTGGAGGCGCCTGCAGCCACCCCCGTCGGCCACTGAGTTCCTCCGCGCTTCTGCCCGAAGGCCGCCCTCTGGCGGCCTTTGTCTTTGGTGGGGCGCTGTTGGGTTTGTACCGGCAGCGGGGCTTTGTCGGCTTTGCGACATGCGTGGGATGGCCTTCAGGCCTTTAAAAACAGAGGTTTGGAGCTGGCACTCAAATTGCAGGAGGGTAGTGGAACCCTTGGAGAGGCCAGCATGAAAGCCAGCGAAATCCAGGCCCTGCTCGACGAGCCGGCCTGCAGCCACAACAAGAAGGAAAAGTCCGGGTGCGCCAAGCCCAAGCCCGGCGCCACCGCCGGCGGGTGTTCCTTCGATGGCGCACAGATCGCGCTGCTGCCGATCGCCGACGTGGCCCACATCGTCCACGGCCCCATCGCCTGCGCGGGCTCGTCGTGGGACAACCGGGGCACCCGCTCGTCTGGCCCCACCCTGTACCGCATCGGGATGACCACCGATCTCTCCGAGACCGACGTGGTGATGGGCCGCGGCGAGAAGCGCCTGTTCCACGCCATCAAGCAGGCCATCGACAGCTACTCGCCGGCCGCGGTGTTCATCTACAACACCTGCGTCACCGCGCTGATCGGTGACGACGTGGAGGCTGTCTGCCGCGCCGCCACCGAGCGCTGGGGCACCCCGGTGGTGCCGGTGGATGCGGCCGGCTTCTACGGCACCAAGAACCTCGGCAACCGGCTGGCCGGCGAGGCGATGTTCAAGCACGTGATCGGCACCCGCGAGCCCGAACCCGCCGCGCCCCGCGCCGACGGCCTCCCGACCTACGACGTGAACCTGATTGGCGAATACAACATCGCCGGCGAGTTCTGGCACGTGCTGCCGCTGTTCGACGAGCTGGGCCTGCGCATCCTGTGCACCCTGTCCGGCGACGCGCGCTTCCACGAGGTGCAGACCATGCACCGGGCCAGGGTGAACATGGTGGTGTGCGCCAAGGCGCTGCTCAACGTGGCCCGCAAGATGGAAGACAACTTCGGCATCCCGTTCTTCGAGGGCAGCTTCTACGGCGTGCAGGACATGAACAACGCCCTGCGCGACTTCGCCCGCATCATCGGCGACGCCGACCTGATCGCCCGCACCGAGGCGGTCATCGCCCGGGAGGAGGCCAAGTCCCGCGCGGCCCTCGACCCCTGGCGCGAGCGCCTCACCGGCAAGCGCGTGCTGCTCTACACCGGCGGCGTGAAGTCCTGGTCCATCGTCTCGGCCCTGCAGGACCTGGGCATGAAGGTGGTCGCCACCGGCACCAAGAAGTCGACGGAAGAAGACAAGGCGCGCATCCGCGAGCTGATGGGCGACGACACCAAGATGATCGACGACGGTAGCCCCAAGGCGCTGCTGTCCACCTATCACGAGTACAAGGCCGACATCCTCATCGCCGGCGGCCGCAACCTCTACACGGCCCTGAAGGCGCGGATCCCCTTCCTCGACATCAACCAGGAGCGGGAATTCGGCTACGCCGGTTACGCCGGCATGGAAGAGCTGGCCCGCCAGCTGGCCCTGTCGATGGGCAGCCCGGTGTGGGCGTCGGTGCGTAAGCCGGCGCCGTGGGCCGCCAAGCAAGGGCCGGGCACCGTGCTCGCCGCCTGAGGAGATCAAGATGGCTGAAATCGTCCATTCCAAGAAGGCGCTGGCGGTCAATCCGCTCAAGGTGAGCCAGCCGGTGGGGGCCTCGCTGGCCTTCCTCGGCCTGGGCCGGAGCCTGCCGCTGATGCACGGCTCGCAGGGCTGCACGGCCTTCGGCAAGGTGTTCTTCGTGCGCCACTTCCGCGAGCCGATTCCGCTGCAGACCACGGCGATGGATCAGGTGGCCTCGATCATGGGCGCCGACGACAACGTGGTCGAGGGCCTGCGGGTGCTCTCCGAGAAGAGCAAGCCGGACGTGATCGGGCTGGTGACCACGGGGCTGTCCGAAACCCAGGGCACCGACATCCGCCGCACGGTGCGGATCTTCCGCGAGAAGCACCCGGAATACGCCGGCGTGGCGGTGGTGCCGGTCAACACGCCGGACTACGTGGGCTGCCTCGAAAGCGGCTATGCGCTGGCGGTGGAATCGATGATCGACGTGCTGGTGCCTGAAGGCCGCAGCGCCGGGCGCCGGCCCAAGCAGGTGAACGTGCTCGCCTCGGGCATGCTCACCCCCGGCGACATCGAGGCGATCCGCGAGTGGATCGAAGCCTTCGGCCTGCGCGCGGTGGTGCTGCCGGACATCGGTGACTCCCTCGACGGGCACCTCACCGACGCCGAGTTCTCGTCCCTCACCATCGGCGGCACGCCCCGGGCCGAGATCGAGATCATGGGCGAATCGGCGGCCACGCTGGTGGTCGGCCCGTCGCTCTTCAAGGCGGCGGATCTGCTCCACGCCCGCACCGGCGTGCCCGACTACCGCTTTGCCGGCCTGATGGGGCTGGAGGACTGCGACGCCTTCACCCAGGCCCTGGCCGACATCTCCGGCCAGCCGGTGCCGGCGCGCATCGACCGCTGGCGCGCCCAGCTGCAGGACGCGATGGTCGATTGCCACTTCATGCTCGGCTTTGCCCGCGTGGCCCTGGCGGCCGACCCGGACCTGCTGGGCATGCAGGCCACCTTCCTCACCGGCATGGGCGCCGAGATCGTCGCCGCGGTGAGCCCGGCCAAGCACGAGAGCCTGGCGCTGCTGCCGGTGCCCAAGATCGTCATCGGCGATCTGGAAGACCTGGAGAAGGACGCCCGCGCCGGCGGCGCCCAGGTGATCGTCGCCAACTCCCACGCCGCGGGCACTGCCGAGCGGCTGGGCCTGCCCCTGATGCGGGCCGGCTTTCCCCAATACGACCAGGTGGGCGGCTACGCGCGCACCTGGGTGGGCTACCGCGGCACGCGGCAGGCCTTGTTCGATTTCGCCAACCTGATGCTGAGGCAACACCATGAACTCGAACCCTATCAATCAATCTACCGGGCCGAGCCCCGCCTCGGCGACAACCATGGCGCCCCGTCGTCTGCAACTGGTCTGGTCCATTAAAGAGGAGCCCGCCGCCGTGCTCAGGGTCGCCTTCGCCTCCACCGACCGCAGTCGGGTCAATCAGCACTTCGGCGCCGCCGAAGGTTTTGCCATCTACGAAGTGGTGCCCGACAAGGCCACCCTCGTGGGCGTCGCCGACTTTCCCGAAGAGGCGATGGACGGCAACGAGAACAAGCTCGCCGCCAAGGTGGAGTTTCTCGCCGGCTGCCACGCGGTGTACGTGATGGCCATCGGCGCCTCGGCGATCAAGCAGCTCATGGCCAAGGGCATCCAGCCGATCCGCACCGACGAGGTGGACGCCATCCCCGAGCTGCTGGCCGAGATCAGCCGGGCGATGAAGGAGGGCGGCGTGCAGTGGATCGACCGCGCCATCGCCGCCCAGACCAAATCCGACGACCGCTTCTCGGAGATGGAAGACGAGGGTTGGCAGGGATGAGCGCGCCCTTCATCGAACACCGCGGCGTGGTCCGCCGCATCGAGGGCGGCAAGGCCATCGTCGCCATGGAGACCGGCGGCTGCTCGGCCTGCGGTCACGTGAGCGCCTGTGGCGTGGGCAAGATGGCCGGCGACCGCCCGGCCACGCTGCTCACGGTGCCCCTCGAAGCGGGCGTGGCGGTGGGGGATGTGGTCACCGTCGGCCTGCCGGCGGCGGGCCTGTCGGCCAGCGCCGTGCTCGGCTACCTCTTTCCGGCCATCGCCATGCTGCTGGGGGCGGCGCTCGCTGCCGCCTTCGACGGCCGCGATGGCGTTACTGCACTGGGGGCGATGGGGGGCTTTCTCGCCGCCCTGATCCTCGCCCGATTTGCGGTCGCACTGGCGCCCCGCCTGATGCCCGCTCCCCGGCTCGTGCCGATCCGCACGCCTTCCTCACCCATTTCCATCCAGGAGTTTCATCATGACTGACCCCGTCGTCGAACGCGATCCCATCCTCGATACCGATTTCATCAAGGAGATGGCCCGCCAGATGCGCGCCCTCGACACCTACGGCACCTACCAGGGCTGGACGGTGGAGAAGATCCTCGACCCCTACATCCTCACCAAGGAGCGCAAGGCGGAGATTCCGCTGATCGGCGACCCGGACGACGTGACCATCGCCCGCGTCAAGGCCTTCTACAACGCCATCGCCGTGCTCATCGAGAAGGAATGCAAGCAGCTCGCCGTGCCGCTGGTGCACCTCACCCACGAAGGCTTCGGCCGCGCGCTGATCACCGTCGGCAAGCTGGTCGCCGTGGATCGCACCCTGCGCGACGTGCATCGCTTCGGCTTTGCCAGCCTCTCGAAGATGAAGGACGAGGCCGACAAGATCCTCTCCGTGGCCCTTGAGCGCATCGGCGAATACCCCGCCGTCGCCGGGATGTGAGCAGGGAGGCCGTCATGAGCACTGCCGAAGAGATCGCGGCCCTCGACAAGGAAGTGAAGAAGCTCAAGCGCATCGCTTCCGAATGGGCCTCCCAGCTGCACGACCTCGTGGAAGACCGCCTGCCGGCGGGCTACCACGAGATCCCGGGCATTTCCCAATCCACGTACGACGCCTGCCAGGCATGGGCGGAGGCCAACGCCCGCCTGTCTGCGGCACAGAAAGGTTGAACCATCATGGCGCAGATCACTGGCCTGACCCGCGGGGGCGTGGAATGGACGCCCGAATTCGTCACCAACCTGGATCAGGCCAAGTGCATCGGCTGTGGCCGTTGCTACAAGGTCTGTCCGCGCAACGTGCTCGATCTGGTCGAGCGCGAGCTGGAGGATGACGACGACTCCGACGACGACAACATGATGGTGATGTCCATCGCCAACGGCGCCGACTGCATTGGCTGCGGCTCCTGCGGCCGGGTGTGCCCGAAGGACTGCTACACCTACTCGCCGGCGAGCGTGTGATGTCCGGGCCCGTGCCTGCCGCTGCGGTTGCGCCGCAGCCCGACGCCGCCACCGGGGCCGCCGTGTGCGCGGCCCTGCGGCGGGAGGTGGAGCGCCTTGGGCTGTCCATCGGCAACGAGCCGGACTGGTCGCTGCTCTCCTTCGAGGAGAAGACCGACCCCTTCTCCCAGGAGGTGAGCCTGATCGGCACCTGGCGCGGCTCGGCCCGCTACGGCACCGTCACGCTGTTCCCCGATGGGCGCGTGTTTGCCGAATACCAGGTGCTGCTGCCCCATCCCGACAAGCCCGAGCGCTACGTGGAATCCGTGCAGGTGTGGGGCAAGCCCGACACGCTGCGCGGCGAGGCCGTGATCGCCGCCTACATGACCTGACGATGGACACGCAGCCGCGGCTGATCCTGCTGCACAAACACAAGACCAGCGGGCGGGTGCGCTTTTTGTGCCTGCCCTATGGCGTCGTCGCCTTCAAGGCCCTGCCGGCGCTGGCCGCGCTGCGGGACGAGGACTGGTCGCCGAAGATCCAGATCCACCCGGCCGCCATCGTGCGCGAGGCCGAGGTGCGGCTCGGCCTGCCCGAGGATGCCATCGACCCGGAAGGCGATTTCCAGGCCTGGGTGGATACCCCGGGCGGCGACGTGCCGGTGCTGCTGGGTGCCTTTGCCGGCATCGACCCGCCCTTCGGGGCGGCGGAGCGGGTCGGAGCCCGCTTCATCGCCATCACCGAATCCCGCGCCCTGACCGACGTGGAGCGCCAGCTCCTGCGCCGGGCCTACGAGCACGTGCTGGGCTGATCCGCGTCAAACCCCGGGCATCGGCACAAAGCCGGGCAGCGCCTTGACCCGCGCGATCCACGCGCGGATGTGGGGGAAGTCGTCCAGCGCCACGCCGCCTTCCGGGGCCAGCGCCACGTAGGGGAGCACCGCGCAGTCGGCAATGGTCGGCCGGTCCAGTGCCAGCCAGTCGCGATCGGCCAGCCTGGCGTCGATGAGCGGCAGGATGCGCGCCGCCCGGCGCAGGGTGTCGGCCTTGTCGAGGTCGTAGCCGAACTTGTCCACCAGCCGCGCCGCGCCGGGGCCGTTCTGCACCTCGTTGGCGGCGGTGGACAGCCACTGCACCACCTCGGCCATCGCCGCCGGATCGCCGGGCAGCCAGGCCTCATCGGCGTAGCGGCGGGCGAGATAGACGAGGATCGCCTGGGAATCCCGCAGCACCACCTCGCCATCCACCAGAATGGGGATCTCACCCCACGGGTTGAGCTCGATCAGGGGCGGGCGCTTGTGCTCGCCGGCCAGAAAATCCACCGGCACGATCTCAAGCGGAATGCCGGCCAGGGCGGCAAACAGGCGGACTTTGTAGCAGTTGCCGGAAAGGGTGAGGTCGTACAGTTTCATGGGTGTCTCCTTCTCTCGTCGGGGTGTCAGGGCTTGGGAAGTGAATCGCGTTCGGCCAGTTCGGCGGCCGAATAGCGCGGGGTGATGTGCTGGGAGCAGTTCCAGTCGAAGGCCGCGATGTGCAGCACCATCACCCGCTCGGTGGGCGGTGCGCCGGGCAGGCTGATGGCAGCGACCAGCTCCGGGTCGGCCACGTCGGCGGGCAGCACCTGCACCTCGGCCAGCAGCTTGAGGCGCCGCCGGTTGGGGTAGTCCATCAGGAGCAGAGCCGCCTTGGGCTGGCCTGCCAGGTTGCCGACGCTCACGAACTGACGGTTGCCGCCATAGTCGGCAAAGGCCAGCGTGCGCGCGCCGATCACCCGCAGAAAGCCCCGCGGCCCACCCCGGTGTTGCACGTGGGGCCAGCCGGTCTCGCTCACGGTGGCGAGGTAGGCGCTGTCGCGGGCGGCGATGAAAGTGCGCTCCCGGTCGCCCAGCGTCGCCTCGGGCTTGCCCGCTGGCGTGGGCAGCGGGGCGCCCAGGTAGCGCTGCTGCGCGTCGCGCACGCCAGGCGTGCAGGTGATGTCGGCAAAGTGACGGGACATGACAGGTTCTCCGGACCGTTTTGGCTATCGTGATCCTTTCGATACGGGCAATAAATGGGCGTTTGAGAATTTCATTGGTGCGGCAATCGGTTTAATCTTGGCCGCATGGACAAGTTCAAGGCGATGAACACCTTTGTCGGCATCGTCGAGGCCGGCACCCTGACGGCCGCCGCCGAGCGGCTCGGGGTGTCGCTGGCGGCGGTGGTGCGCAGCCTCGCGGCGCTGGAGGAATCCCTCGGCCTGCGCCTGCTCAACCGCAGCACGCGGCGCATCGCGCTCACCGAAGAGGGCCGCGACTACCTGGAGCGCAGCCGGCGCCTGCTCGCCGATCTGGCCGACATGGAGAACGCCGTCACCGCCCGGCGCACGCGGCCGTCGGGGCGGCTGGTGATCACCGCGCCGGTGATGTTCGGCCGGCTGCACGTGGCGCCGGTGGTCACCGATTTCCTCGCCGAGCATCCCGAGATGCGCGTCGAGCTGACGCTGGCCGACCGGATGCTCGATCTGCTCGACGAGAGCATCGACCTGGCCCTGCGCATCGGCGCGTTGCCGGATTCGGGGCTGGTGGCGGTGCCGGTGGGCAGCACCCGGCGGGTGCTGTGCGCGAGCCCGGATTACCTCGCCCGGCGAGGCCATCCGGCCCACCCGGCCGACCTGCGCGAGCACATGCTGATCCGCCACACCGGGCTGGGCGACGGGCACGAATGGCACTTCGAGCGGGGCGGCGAGCGCGTGCGGGTGCCGTTCGAGGGCAGCTTCGCCACCAATCAGGTGGATGTGGCGCTGGACGCCTGCCGCAAAGGCGTGGGCTGCGGGCGCTTCCTGGCCTATCAGGTGCGCGCGGCCGAGGCGGCCGGCGAACTCGAGCGCCTGCTCGACGAATGGGCGCCGCCGGCAGTGCCGGTGAGCCTGCTCTACCCCCACGGGCGGCTGCTGCCGTCGCGGGTGCGGGCCTTTGTGGACTGGGCCGCGCCGCGCCTGCGCGAACGCCTGGCCGGCTGATCGAGCGCGTCGCGGCGGCGGCGCGAATCCCCCATTGTCGTAAACGCGACACGCCTCCGACAGTCGTCCGAAGGCTGACATCCCTATCAAAAACAATGGTTTGCCGGTTTGGCTCGGCGTGGCACGCCCCTTGCAGAGTGGAGGCATAGCCCCCCAAATCGGAGAACCGAAATGATCAATCTCACCCCCGCTGCCGTCAAAGCCGTCCAACGTTTCATCCGCGGCTCCGAAACCCCCGTTGCCGGTCTGCGCCTGGTTGTTTCGGGCGGTGGCTGCTCCGGCCTTCAGTACGGCATGAAGCTCGAAGCCGAAAAGGCCGAGGACGACTGGGAACTGGAAATCGACGGCGTGAAGCTGCTGGTGGACCCGATGACCATGCCGATGATCGACAACGTCACCGTGGATTTCGTGGACACCCTGACCCACACCGGCTTCAAGTTCGACAACCCCAACGCCAGCGCCAAGTGCGCCTGCGGTTCTTCGTTCTCGGTTTAAGGAGCCGCCGCCATGTGGGAATACTCAGACAAGGTCCGCGAGCACTTCTTCAACCCGCGCAACTCCGGCCCGCTGGAAGAGGCCAACGGCATCGGCGACGTGGGCTCCATCCAGTGCGGTGATGCGCTGCGCCTGATGCTCAAGGTCGAACCCGAGACCGAGATCATCCAGGACGCGCACTTCCAGACCTTCGGCTGCGGCTCGGCCATCGCCTCGTCGTCGGCGCTCACCGAGATGATCAAGGGCATGACCCTGGATGAAGCCCTCAAGGTTTCCAACCAGGACATCGCCGACTTCCTCGACGGCCTGCCGCCCGAGAAGATGCACTGCTCGGTGATGGGCCGCGAAGCCCTGCAGGCCGCCATCGCCAACTACCGCGGCGAAGAGTGGAGCGACGACCACGAGGAAGGCGCGCTGATCTGCAAGTGCTTTGCCGTGGACGCGGTGATGATCGAGGACGTGGTGAAGGCCAACAACCTCAACACCGTCGAGGAAGTCACCTTCTACACCAAGGCCGGCGGTGGCTGCGCCGCCTGCCACGAAGGCATCGAGGAGATCCTCGCCAAGGTGATGGCCGAGCGTGCCGGCCCCGGCGAAGTGTCGCCCCCGCCCGCCTGCCCGGCCACCCCGGAAGCGCCGAAGCCACCTTCCACCAAGCTCACCCTGGTGCAGAAGATCAAGAAGATCGAGGAAGTCCTCGACTCCGTCCGCCCGATGCTCCAGCGCGACCACGGCGACGTGGAGCTGGCCGACGTGCAGGGCAAGAAGATCTACGTGCATCTGAAGGGCGCCTGCTCCGGCTGCATGATGGAAGCGGCCACCCTCGGCGGCATCCAGCAGAAGATGATCGAGGCGCTGGGCGAGCTGGTACAGGTGCTCCCGTCCTCCCACATGCCAGCCGAAGCCTGAAGGGGCGCATAACGCTACTGCGCAACCCGATCTCGCGATTCCGGTGCTCGACGTACCTCACGTACGTCTCCGCTCCTCATCGCGACCTCGGGCTGCTCGCGACGCGTTCTGCACCCCTTCAACCAGCGAATTGAAGTCCAACAGAGAATCAGAGAGGCCCGTGCCATGAAACCCGTCTATCTCGACAACAACGCCACGACGCGGGTCGATCCTGCGGTGGTGGAGGCCATGCTCCCGTTCTTCACCGAGCATTTCGGCAACGCCTCGTCCATCCACGCCTTCGGCAGCGAAGTGGGCAAGGCCCTCAAGAAGGCGCGCAGCCAGGTGCAGGCGCTGCTGGGCGCCGAGCACGACTCGGAGATCATCTTCACCTCGTGTGGCACCGAATCCGATTCCACCGCCATCCTCTCGGCCCTCAAGGCCCAGCCGGAGCGCAACACGGTCATCACCACCGTTGTCGAACACCCGGCCATCCTGACCCTGTGCGAATGGCTCGAGAAAGAGGGCTACATCGTCCACAAGCTCAAGGTGGATAAGAAGGGCCGCCTCGACATCGACGAATACAAGTCGCTGCTGAATGACCGCGTGGCCGTGGTGTCGGTGATGTGGGCCAACAACGAGACGGGCACCATCTTCCCGGTGGAAGAGATGGCCGAGCTGGCGGCGGCCAAGGGCATCATGTTCCACACCGACGCCGTGCAGGCCGTGGGCAAGATCCCCATCGACCTGAAGAACACCAAGATCGACATGCTGTCGCTCTCCGGCCACAAGCTGCACGCGCCCAAGGGCATCGGCGTACTCTACCTGCGCCGTGGCTGCCGCTTCCGTCCGCTCTTGCGCGGCGGCCACCAGGAGCGCGGCCGTCGCGCCGGCACCGAGAACTCGGCGTCCATCGTCGGCCTCGGCATGGCCTGCGAGCTGGCGATGAAGCATATGGAAACCGAGAACACCACCGTGCGCGCCCTGCGGGACAAGCTGGAAAAAGGCATCCTCAGCCAGATCACCCACTGCTTCCCCACCGGCGACGTGGCCAACCGGCTGCCCAACACCAGCAACATCGCGTTCGAGTACATCGAGGGCGAGGCCATCCTGCTGCTGCTGAACAAGCTGGGCATCGCCGCCAGCTCGGGTTCGGCCTGCACCTCGGGCTCGCTCGAACCTTCCCACGTGATGCGGGCGATGGGCATCCCCTACACCGCTGCCCACGGCACCATCCGCTTCTCCCTGTCGGTGTACAACACCGAAGAAGAAGTGGACCGCGTCATCGCCGCCGTCCCGCCGATCATCGAACAACTGCGCAAGCTCTCGCCCTACTGGGGCGACAAGGGGCCGTCCGCCAACCCGGAAGCCAGCTTCGCCCCGACCTACGCGTAGGCCGGCATCGAACGTAACTCCTCAAGCAGTAACCAAGGCTTGGCCCCGGAAGCAATTCCGGGGCTCTTTTTTTGGGGGGGGGCGCGACGGGCGGACGGCCAATCGCAGGGGGAAGGGCAGGGGAAGGGTGGGGAAAGGGGTGTCGGAACGCGCAGTCGATACGCGTCTGCGAGATGGCGCGCCGACCGCGGTCAGCTTATCGCTGGATGGGCGTCTCGGGGCCGGTGGCTACCGGCCGGGCCGGATCTGCGCACCACTCGCTCCATGAGCCCGCGTAGAGCCGCGCGCCGGAGAGGCCCGCGGTCTCCATCGCCAGCAGGTTGTGACAGGCCGTGACGCCGGAACCGCACTGCAGCACCACGTTGTGCGCGTCGCCGCCGTTGATGAGCTTGCCGAACTCTTCCTGGAGCTGGGCGCCCGACTTGAAGCAGCCGCTGGCGTCCAGGTTGTCCTTGAAAAAACGGTTGATCGCACCGGGAATGTGGCCGCCCACGGGGTCGAGGGTTTCGTTCTCGCCGCGGAAGCGGTCGGGCGCCCGGGCGTCGATCAGCAGCATGGCCGGATCGTGCAGGTGGCTCAGCACGAAGTCGGCATCAACCCGCAGCTGCTTCTGTACCCTCGGCGTGAAGGCCGCGGAGGTGGCCTGCGGGACGTCGGTGACGACCGGGTGGCCGGCAGACGTCCAGGCCTGGATGCCGCCGTTGAGCACCGCAACGCGATCATGTCCCAGCCAGCGCAGCAGCCACCACAGCCGGGACGCGAACATGCCGCCGGCGTCGTCGTAGGCGACGACCTGGGTGTTCGGGCCGACGCCGAGGCTGCCGAGCTTGTCGGCCAGGAGCTGCGGATCGGGCAGCGGATGGCGGCCGTTGAGGCCGGAGCAGGGGCCGGAGAGGTCTTCTTCGAGATCGAGGAAGAACGCGCCGGGCAGGTGCCCCACCGCGTAGGCATCCCGGCCGGCGGCCGGATTGGCGAGGTTGAAGCGGCAGTCGAAGAAGCGCCACGCGGGCGTGGCCAGGGTGGCGGCTTCCTGGACGCTGACGAGCTGGGTGAAGGGCTGCGGCACGACCGGCGTCCTCAGGCGACCGGCGATTCGATGCCGCTGAGCCAGGCTTCGGCGTCATCGGCGTCTTCGAAGACGCGCACGTCGGCATCCACGAAGATCTTCGACAGCCAGGCGCTCCAGGCGACCCACTGGTCGTCGGTGAGGATGGCGATGCGCGCGAAATCGTGGGCGTGGGCCCGGGCGAAGCGGATTTCCTCGAGGGCCATGTCGATGGTGAAGCCGCTCATTTCCCGCAGGTCGAAGAACAGGCTGACCGGCCCTTCAAACTTGACCTTGTAATTGACGACCTCTTCGAATTCCTTGTAGTCGGCGAGGGTGAATTCGCCGAAGACGGTGAGATTGACCCGGCTTTCCTTCTGGTCGGTGGTGATCATTTCCTGGGTCCTCTTGGGGGTGAAGGGATGCCAGCAGTGTAGCCCCGCGCGCCCCGCGCTTCAATCGGACTCAAGCGCTGGCGCGGGTCGGCGCGAGACGGCGGAGATCAGCACGCCGCTGGCGATGATGGTGGCGATGCCCAGCAGCGAGGCCCAGGGCAGGCGCTCGTCCCACAGGGCGACGCCGAACAGGCTCGAGAAGATCACCGTGCTGTAAGACAGGTTGGCCGACACGACCGTCTTGCCGTAGCGGTAGGCGCGGGTCATGGCGAGCTGGGCGAAGCCGCCGAAGCCGCCCACGCCCAGGACGATCGCCAGCGTGTGGGCGGCCATCGGATGCAGGCCGCCGGACAGCATCGCCCAGCCCAGACCGAACAGGCTGGTGACGAAGGAGAACCACAGCACGGTGCGGGCTTCTGGCTCGCCGACGCGGCCGAGCTCGCGCACGTTGATGTAGGCGATGCTCGCCAGCATGCCACCCGCCATGCCGACCAGCGCGCCGAACCATTGGTCTGGCTGCAGGGTGGGCTTGAGGAGCATCACCACGCCGGCAAAGCCCAGGGCGATGGCGGCGAGGGCGCCGCGTCCGGGGCGCTCGCCGAACCACAGAATCAGCAGCAGGGCGACGAAGAGCGGTGAGGTGTAGCTGAGGGTGACGGCGGTCGCCAGCGGCAGTACGCCGAGGGCAAAGAAGTAGCACATCAGCGAGATGGTGCCGGAGAACCCGCGGGACAGCTGCATGCGCCAGTGGGGCGTGCGCCACGGGATGCCCTGCCAGCGGATTAGTGCCAGCATCATCACGAAGCCGACAGCGCCCCGGTAGAACACCAGTTCGCCGGTGGATAGATGCGACGAGCCGAGCTTGACGCAGACGCCCATGCAGGCGAACAGCAGGCTGGCGACGATCATCCAGAGGGATTGCATGGCGTGGGCGGAGGGGCGAAAGCGCCCGATTCTACCGGAGGCCCGCACCGGTCCCGGAAAACCAAGTGAAAAACCCCCGGGGGCTTGCGCCCGCGGGGGTCGATCGACCAAGCGTGCCGGTGAGGGTTACCGGCGATCGAAGCTTAGTGGAACTGCTCTTCTTCGGTGGAGCCGGTGAGGGCCTTGACGGAGGAGGAGCCGCCCTGGATGACGGTGGTCACGTCGTCGAAGTAGCCGGTGCCGACTTCTTGCTGGTGCGAGACGAAGGTGTAGCCTTGTTCGCGAGCGGCGAATTCCGGCTCTTGGACCATTTCAACGTAGTGCTTCATGCCTTCGCCGCCGGCGTAGGCCTTGGCGAACTTGAAGGTGTTGTACCAGTTGACGTGGATGCCAGCCAGGGTGATGAACTGGTACTTGTAGCCCAGCGCCGACAGTTCTTCCTGGAAGGAAGCGATCTGCGAGTCGTTGAGGTTCTTCTTCCAGTTGAAGGACGGCGAGCAGTTGTAGGACAGCAGCTTGCCCGGGCAGGCGGCCAGCACGGCTTGGGCGAATTCACGGGCGAAGCCGATATCGGGCACGCCGGTTTCGCACCAGACGAGGTCAGCGTACGGAGCGTAAGCGACGCCGCGGGAGATGGACTGCTCCAGACCGTTCTTGACGCGGAAGAAGCCTTCCTGGGTGCGCTCGCCGGTGAGGAACGGCTTGTCGTTCTCGTCGTAGTCGGAGGTGATCAGGTTGGCTGCTTCGGCATCGGTACGGGCCAGGATCAGGGTCGGAACGCCCATGACGTCGGCAGCGAAACGAGCGGAGATCAGCTTTTCACAGGCTTCACGGGTCGGGACGAGCACCTTGCCGCCCATGTGGCCACACTTCTTGGCGGCAGCCAGCTGGTCTTCGAAGTGAACGCCAGCGGCACCGGCGGCGATCATGTTCTTCATCAGTTCGAAGGCGTTCAGCACGCCACCGAAACCGGCTTCAGCGTCGGCAACGATCGGCAGGAAGTAGTCGATGAAGCCTTCGTCGCCCGGGTTGATGCCACGGGACCACTGGATCTCGTCGGCACGCTTGAAGGTGTTGTTGATGCGGCGAACCATGGTCGGCACGGAGTCGTAGGCGTACAGCGACTGGTCCGGGTACATGGTTTCGGAGGTGTTGCCGTCGGCGGCAACCTGCCAGCCGGACAGATACACGGCTTCCAGGCCAGCCTTGGCCTGTTGCATGGCTTGACCAGCGGTGATCGCGCCGAAGGCATTCACGTAGCCCTTCTTGGCGCCGCCGTTGACCTTGTCCCACAGAACCTTGGCGCCGCGCTGGGCCAGGGTGTATTCGGGCTGCAGGGAGCCACGCAGACGGACGACGTCAGCAGCGGTGTAGCCGCGCTTGACGCCCTTCCAGCGGGGGTTTTCAGCCCAGTCTTTTTCGAGGGCGGCGATTTGCTGTTCGCGGGTCAGAGACATACGACATCCTTTACAAACATAGGGTGAAGGGAGGGAAAGCCGAGGCGCACGCTCAACCTGCTTGGGGTGGGGGCGTTGCGTAACTCTTGCTCTGCTTGAGCGGGGCCGGTCTGGCTGAAACAGCGCTTCCGGAACCTCGATCAACAGGAGACAGTATAGGCAGGATTTTGCATGGCAGCAACAAGTCTTATATAAGACATAAGAAATAAATTTACGTTGCTAATCAATGCGTTGGTGCCAATTTTTTATATCGTGAAACGACGTCGGCGCCAGTGAAATGAAAATTCGCTGCGCCGCGTCGTTTTTTATTGTGCGGGCAGGTTTACAGCAGTGCTGTCGCCGAGACGATCACGCCATCTTCGTCCGCGTAGATGTACTCGCCCGGCGTGAAGGTGACCCCGCCAAAGGTGACCGGGATGTCCACATCGCCGGCGCCTTTCTTGACGCTCTTCATGGGGTGGGTGCCGAGGGCGAAGACACCGATGTCCATGCCGGCGATCGGGCCGGAATCGCGAATGCATCCATAGACGACGATGCCGGCCCAGTTGTTCTTGACGCCCAGGAGCGCAAGCTGGTCGCCGACCATCGCGCAGCGCATCGAGCCGCCGCCGTCGACCACCAGCACCGCGCCGTTGCCGGCGGTTTCGAGGGTGCTGCGGACCAGCGAGTTATCCTCGAAGACCTTGAGGGTGCGGATCGGGCCGGCAAAGCGGGTCTTGCCGCCAAAGCTGCGGAACATCGGCGCGACGGCGCGCACCTTGCCTTCGTTGGCATCGCAAAGATCGGTGGTCTGGAAATCCATGGCAACTCCGTGAGAATCAGGATGGGAAGGGAGATCGCGGCCCACAAAAGCACACGGGCGGCATGGGCCGCCCGTGGGTTGTGTGCGACGCGCGCGGCGAGACTATACCGTAGCTTCCGCCATTTCCTCGAACAGCAGGAGCGCCTTGCCGTTGTCGTCGATGTCGATGGTGACGCTGCCGCCGCCCGCCAGCCGGCCGAACAGGAGCTCGTCGGCCAGCGCCGAGCGGATCGTGTCCTGGATCAGCCGCGCCATGGGGCGGGCGCCCATCAGCGGATCGAAACCCTTCTGGCCGAGCCAGGTCTTGAGCTTGTCGGTGAAGTGGGCTTCGACCTTCTTCTCGTGGAGCTGGGCTTCGAGCTGCATCAGGAACTTGTCCACCACCCGGACGATGATCTCGGAGTCGAGGGACTTGAACGAGATCGTGCCGTCGAGACGGTTGCGGAACTCCGGCGAGAACAGGCGCTTGATCTCCGCCATCTCATCGCCCATCTCGCGTTTGGCCGAGAAGCCGATCACCGATTTCTGCATGCTTTCGGCGCCCGCGTTGGTGGTCATGATGAGGATGGTGTTGCGGAAGTCGGCCTGGCGACCGTTGTTGTCGGTCAGCGTGCCGTGGTCCATCACCTGCAGCAGGATGTTGTAGATGTCCGGATGGGCCTTCTCGATCTCGTCGAGGAGCAGCACGCAGTGGGGCTTCTTGTTGACCTGCTCGGTGAGCAGGCCGCCCTGGTCAAAACCGACGTAGCCCGGAGGGGCGCCGATCAGTCGCGACACCGCATGGCGCTCCATGTACTCGGACATGTCGAAGCGAACGAGCTCGATGCCCAGCGTGTAGGCCAGCTGGCGGGCGACTTCTGTCTTGCCGACACCAGTGGGGCCGCTGAACAGGAAGGCACCGATCGGCTTCTGCGGATTGCCGAGGCCCGAACGGGACATCTTGATGGCCTTGGCCAGCGCGTCGATGGCGGCGTCCTGGCCGAAGACCACGTTCTTCAGATCGCGGTCCAGCGTCTTGAGGGCGGCGCGGTCGTCGTTGGAGACGTTGCGCGGCGGGATGCGGGCGATCTTGGCGACGATTTCCTCGATCTCGGTCTTGCCGATGAGCTTCTTCTGGCGCGACTTGGGCAGGATGCGCTGGGCGGCGCCGGCTTCGTCGATCACGTCGATGGCCTTGTCGGGCAGGTGACGGTCGTTGATGTAGCGGGCCGACAGCTCGGCGGCGCTGGACAGGGCCGACGACGAATACTTGATGCCGTGGTGCTGCTCGAAGCGCGACTTGAGGCCCTTGAGGATCTCGACGGTTTCGTCCACCGACGGCTCGACCACATCAACCTTCTGGAAGCGCCGCGACAGGGCGTGATCCTTCTCGAAGATCTGGCGGAACTCGGTGTAGGTGGTGGCGCCGATGCACTTGAGCTGGCCGGACGACAGGGCAGGCTTGAGCAGGTTGGAGGCGTCCAGCGTGCCACCCGACGCGGCGCCAGCGCCGATCAGGGTGTGGATCTCGTCGATGAAGAGGATCGCGTTGTTGTGCTCGACCAGCTGCTTGAGCACGGCCTTCAGGCGCTGTTCGAAGTCGCCGCGATACTTGGTGCCGGCGAGCAGGGCGCCCATGTCGAGGGCGTAGACCTGGGCGTCGGTCAGGATGTCGGGCACGCGGCCTTCGACGATGCGGCGGGCCAGACCTTCGGCGATGGCGGTCTTGCCCACGCCGGCTTCGCCCACTAGCAGCGGGTTGTTCTTGCGGCGACGGCAGAGGGTCTGGATGACGCGCTCGACTTCCTTGTCGCGGCCGATGAGCGGGTCGATCTTGCCCAGCAGGGCCTGCTGGTTGAGATTTTGGGTGTAGTTGTCGAGGGCGCCGCCGGGCGTCGTGGCTTCCGGCTCCTGCTCGCCCTGCTCGGAATCACCCGAGGCCGGACGCGGCTGTGGGCCGGCGCCCGGCTGCGGGCTCTTAGTGATGCCGTGGGAGATGAAGTTCACCACGTCGAGGCGGGAGATGTTCTGCCGCTGCAGGAAGTAGACCGCGTGGGAATCCTTTTCGCCGAAGATGGCGACCAGCACGTTGGCGCCGGTGACTTCCTTCTTGCCGGAGGACTGGACGTGGAGGATCGCCCGCTGGATGACGCGCTGGAAACCGAGCGTCGGCTGGGTGTCGATGTCTTCGGTGCCTTCGACCTTGGGCGTGTGCTCGTTGACGAAATTGGTCAGCTCTTTGCGCAGTTCGTCAGTCTTGGCCGCGCAGGCGCGCAGCACTTCGGCCGCGGAGGGGTTGTCGAGGAGCGCGAGCAGAAGATGCTCGACGGTGATGAACTCATGGCGCTTCTGCCGTGCTTCGACAAAGGCCATGTGCAGACTGACTTCCAGCTCTTGCGCGATCATTTCAGCTTTCCTCCATGACGCATGCCAGCGGATGCTGATGCCGACGTGCGTACGCGATGACCTGCTCGACCTTGGTGGCTGCGATGTCCCGTGGGAAAACACCGCATACCCCAACGCCCTCTCTGTGGACTTTGAGCATGACCCGCGTCGCTTGTTCGCGGTCCATGGCAAAGAATTTCTGAATCACGGTCACCACGAAATCCATCGGGGTGAAATCGTCGTTGAGGAGCATGACCTTGTAGAGGGGCGGCGGTTTGACCCGCGTGACCTCTGACTCAAGTACCGATTCTTCCTGCTTTTTGATGACCATGCGACTCATTCTAAACAACCTCGATGATTGTGCAAGAGAGAATTGGCACACTTTCCCGGTCCGCTTCTCGGTGGTGCATCGGGTCGTTTTTGGTGCGCTGCAAGAAAACAATAAGTGATGAAAAAATAAGACTTTTGTCTTTTTTGTCAGAAAAAACGCCAAAAAATGCGCTGTTTTTTGCTGTGTTGCAGCAAATTTAATGCCCGACAAATGCGTTGACGACGTGAATCAAGTCACGTAAAAGTTGGGGTGTGTTCGCGCCAAGGTTGAGGCGGCGTTCGTGCGGCGTGCTTTCAAAGGGATGTCTTTGAAGGCTTGGCGCCGGAGACCTCCCCGTCCTGACCGATCGCAAGCCGGAAGTCCGGATCGTGTATTACTGAAATCAAGAAGGAACTTGCAATATGGCAACTGGTACTGTTAAGTGGTTCAACGACGCCAAGGGCTTCGGCTTCATCACGCCGGACGACGGTAGCGAAGACCTGTTTGCGCACTTCTCCGCCATCACCATGGCTGGGTTCAAGTCGCTCAAGGAGGGGGAGAAGGTTCAGTTTGAGGTCACGCAAGGTCCGAAGGGCAAGCAAGCGTCGAACATTCAACGCGCCTGATCTTCGCGACTTTCGGGGCCTGGCCCTGGAGTTGTGATCCACGACCGCCGGCACATGCAAATGTGCCGGCGGTTTTGTTTTGTAGGGCCGGATCGGGATGGGTGCCAGATCTGGCACGAGGCGGGTGGCCTGGAGTGTGGTGAGTCTGCGTTTTCGACAGGCAACAAAAAACCCGCTGAGAGCGGGTTGTTTGTTTTGCGGTGCAACAAGCGGTAATCGCGTGCCGGAAGCAATTACTTGAGTTTCACTTCCTTGTACGGCACGTGCTTGCGGGCAACGGGGTCGTACTTGCTGAATTCCAGCTTGTTGGGGGTGGTGCGCTTGTTCTTGGACGTGGTGTAGAAATGCCCGGTCCCAGCGGTGGACTCGAGCTTGATCTTTTCGCGGCCGCCTTTTGCCATTTCGATCTATCTCCTGGTGTTAAAAGGATCAGACCTTTTCGCCGCGAGCGCGAAGCTCAGCGACGACTTCGTCGATGCCTTTTTTGTCAATGGTGCGCAGGGCAGCGTTGGATACGCGCAGGCGCACCCAGCGGTTCTCGGCTTCGCTCCAGAACTTGCGGTTTTGCAGGTTCGGCAGGAAGCGGCGCTTGGTTTTGTTATTCGCGTGGGAAACGTTGTTGCCCACCATCGGTGCTTTTCCGGTCACTTGGCAAACGCGAGCCATTTGTTGCTCCAAACTGGTTTGATTCGGTAAGACCGTCGATTATAGAGGACGAACTTCGCTTGAATCAAGAGCTTGCCGCGTTTTTCGTGCGGAAAGCCCGTCAAGGCCCTTGAAACCTAGAGCAGGCCGCGCTCTGCGAAGGATACCGGACTGGCATTGCCGGCGACGATGAAGTGGTCCAGAACCCGCACGTCCACAAGCGCGAGCGCCTGTTTGAGGGTGTCGGTGAGGAGCCGATCGGCCTGGCTGGGCTCGCCGACACCCGATGGATGGTTGTGGGCCAGGATGACCGCCGCGGCGTTGTGGGCGAGCACCAGTTTGACTACTTCGCGGGGATGGACTGAGGTCTGGGCGAGGGTGCCCTGGAAGAGTTCCTCGCTGCCGATGACCCGGTTCTGGCTGTCGAGCAGGATCACCAGGAAGACTTCGCGGGGCAGCCGGCCGAGCTTGAGACGCAGCCAGTCGCGCACTGCGGCGGGGGAGTCGAACACATCGCGCTGGGCCATCTCCTCGCCCAGGGCGCGGCGGGCGAGCTCGAGCACGGCCTGCAGCTGGGCATACTTGGCGAGACCCATTCCGGGGATCGCCGAGAAGGCGCCGGGCGATGCGCTGCACAGGGCGGTCAGGCTGCCGAACTCGGTGAGCAGGTCGCGGGCGAGATCCACGGCGCTCTTGCCCTTGATGCCTACGCGCAGGAACAGCGCCAGGAGTTCGGCGTCGGAGAGCGCGGCGGCGCCCCGGGCGAGCAGGCGCTCACGAGGGCGTTCGTCGGCAGGCCAGTCGGTGATTGCCATGGCGTGTACAATTCCAGCTTCCGAAAGATGTGGATTATAACATTGGCATGAGCGAGCTGAAGGGCAGGAAACTGGTGCTGGGCGTGACCGGCGGGGTGGCGGCCTACAAGGCGGCCGAACTGGTGCGCTTGCTGGGCAAGGCCGGCGCGGATGTGCATGTGGTGCTCACCGAAGGCGGGGCGCGTTTCGTCACTGCGGTCACCTTCCAGGCGCTGTCGGGCAACCCGGTGTGGACGGATCTGTGGGATCCGCGGATGGGCAACAACATGGCCCACATCGACCTCACCCGCGACGCTGACGCGATCCTCATCGCCCCAGCCACCGCAGACGTGATGGCCAAGCTGGTGCATGGCCTCGCCGACGATCTGCTCACCACGCTGTGCCTCGCCCGGGATTGCCCGCTGCTGGTGGCGCCGGCGATGAACCGCCAGATGTGGGAGCACCCGGCGACCCAGCGCAACGTGCGCCAGCTGGCCGACGACGGTGTGACGCTGTTCGGCCCTGCGGCGGGCGAGCAGGCCTGTGGTGAAGTGGGCCTGGGGCGGATGCTGGAGCCGGAGGCGCTGTGCGAAGCGGTGATCGGCTTCTTCCAGCCCAAGCAGCTGGCGGGACGGCGCATCGTGATGACCGCCGGGCCGACCTTCGAGCCCATCGATCCGGTGCGCGGCATCACCAACTCCAGCTCCGGCAAGATGGCCTATGGCCTCGCCCGCGCCTGCGCCCAGGCGGGCGCCGACGTGACGATCGTGAGCGGCCCGGTGGCGCTGCCGGTGCCGGCGGGCTGTGCGCGGGTGAGCGTGAAGAGCGCGCTCGAGATGCGCGAGGCAGTGTTTGCCGCGCTGCCCGGCGCCGACGTGTTCATCGGCGTGGCGGCGGTGGCGGATTACCGCCCGGCTACTTCCGCCGAGCACAAGATCAAGAAATCCGGCGCCGAGATGGCGATCACCCTCACGCCGAACCCAGACATTCTGGCCGATGTGGCCGGGCTGCCGAACCCGCCGTTCTGCGTGGGTTTTGCCGCCGAGAGCCAGAACCTCGACCAGTACGCCGAGGGCAAGCGCAAGGCCAAGAAGCTGCCGCTGATCGTCGGCAACCTGGTGCAGGATGGCCTGGGTGGCGACGACAACCAGGTGGTGCTGTTCGACGACGCCGGCCGCCATCCGCTGCCCCGGGCGCCCAAGCCCGACGTGGCCCGCGCCATCGTGGCCCATCTGGCGGGCCTGCTGCCCAAGTCCTGAATCCAACCGAACGAGACGACCATGCAAAGCATCGACATCCGCATCCTCGACGACCGCCTCAAGCAGCAGCCGCCGGCCTACGCCACCAGCGGCTCGGCTGGGCTGGACCTGCGCGCCTGCCTGGAGGCCCCGATCAATCTGGCGCCCGGCCACACCACGCTGGTGCCCACCGGCATCGCGATCCACCTGGCCGATCCGGGCCTGGCGGCGATGATCCTCCCGCGCTCCGGCCTGGGCCACAAGCACGGCATCGTGCTGGGCAATCTGGTCGGGCTGATTGATTCGGATTACCAGGGCCAGATCTTCGTGTCGGTCTGGAACCGCGGCCACGACCACTTCACGATCCAGCCGATGGAGCGCGTCGCCCAGCTGGTGGTGGTGCCGGTGCTGCAGGTGGCTTTCAACGTGGTTGAATCCTTCGACGAGAGCGATCGCGGCGAAGGCGGTTTCGGCAGCACGGGCAAGCACTGATGCGGCATCCCGGCATCCCCACTGGCGTGCATGTTCTGCTGGAGCGGGACGGCCGCGTGCTGCTGATGCGCAGGGCCGGTACGGGGTTTTTCGATGGCCTCTACAGCCTGCCCGGCGGGCATGTGGAGGAGGGCGAATCCCTGCGCGCAACCGCTGTGCGCGAGATGCGCGAGGAGCTGGGCATCGAGCTCGCCGAGTCGGCGCTGGCGGTGGTGGGCGTCGTGCATCGGCGCTCCGACACCAATCGCATCGACTTCTTCCTGCGGGCGTCCGTCTGGCAGGGCGAGCCCGTGATCGCCGAACCTGATCGCTGCGATGACCTGCGCTGGTGTGCGCCCGACGCGCTGCCCGAGGCGACCGTGCCCTACATCCGCGACGCCCTGGCGGCTGGGCCCGGCCCATGGTTGCAAGAGTCGGGCTGGGGCTGACGTCCGCTGTTCCGCACCTGCCAGACGAAAAAGCCCCCTCGATGCGGAGGGGGCTTTTGCTTTGTGCTGGCGCTGCCGCCGGCGGACAGGATTTACATGCGTTCGATCATCGCGTCGCCGAACTCTGAGCACGACACTTCGGTGGCGCCTTCCATCAGGCGGGCGAAGTCGTAGGTGACGATCTTGTCGCCGATGGCGGCTTCCATCGCCTTGATGACCAGGTCGGCGGCTTCCGTCCAGCCCAGGTGGCGCAGCATCATCTCGGCGGAGAGGATGATCGACCCCGGATTGACCTTGTCGAGGCCGGCGTACTTGGGTGCGGTGCCGTGGGTGGCCTCGAAGCAGGCGTACTGGTCGGAGATGTTGGCCCCCGGCGCGATGCCGATGCCGCCCACCTGCGCCGCCAGCGCGTCGGAGATGTAGTCGCCGTTGAGGTTGCAGGTGGCGATCACGTCGTACTCGGCCGGGCGCAGCAGGATCTGCTGCAGGAAGGCGTCTGCGATGGCGTCCTTGACGATGATCTCGCGGCCGGTCTTGGGGTTCTTGAACTTGCACCACGGGCCGCCATCGATCGGCTCGGCGCCGAACTCCTGCTGCGCCACCTTGTAGCCCACGTCGCGGAACAGGCCCTCGGTGAACTTCATGATGTTGCCCTTATGCACGATGGTCACCGACTTGCGGTCGTTGTCGATCGCGTACTTGATGGCCGCGCGAACCAGGCGGGTGGTGCCCTCGATGGACACCGGCTTGATGCCGATGCCGGAGGTTTCCGGGAAGCGGATCTTCTTGACGCCCATCTCCTCGGTGAGGAACTTGATGACTTTCTTCACCGCCTCGGATTCGGCCGCCCATTCGACACCAGCGTAGATGTCCTCGGTGTTCTCACGGAAGATCACCATGTTCACCAGGTCTGGCCGCTTGAGGGGCGAGGGCACGCCCTTGAAGTACTGCACCGGGCGCACGCACTGGTAAAGATCCAGTTCCTGGCGCAGGGCCACGTTGAGGGAGCGGATGCCGCCGCCGACCGGCGTGGTCATCGGGCCCTTGATGGACACGCAGTATTCCTTCAGGGCGTCGAAGGTTTCCTTCGGGAACCATTCGTCGGGGCCGTATAGCTGGGTGGATTTCTCGCCGGCGTAGACCTCCATCCAGTGAATCTTCTTCTTGCCGCCGTAGGCTTTGCTCACCGCGGCGTCGATGACCTTGATCATCACCGGGGTGATGTCGATGCCGATGCCGTCACCCTCGATGAACGGGATGATGGGATTGTCTGGGATAGCCTGGCCAGCAACGATTTTTTGACCGCCTGCCGGCACCTTGATCAGAGAAGAACTCATTCCAACTCCCTCGCAATGTTTCGGATGTGTGGGCGAATCGGCCGGGTCGTGGAGGCTGCCACGCGCGACTTCTGCTGTTGGCGAAACGTCGTCGGGGGCCATTGCCCGGCGACAGCCGATTCACTATCTGCTCCCTGCCGGGCCAACCCCTTTGCCGGGCGCGGCGGCAGCAAACCGGACTGATTATGTCCGAAATGTGTGACCACTAAAAGCACCGGAAAATTCCCCGAAATCCTTGTGCAGTGCGGCATTCCGGCGGCTGGGTGCGGGAAAACGGCGGTGCTAGACTTGCGGGCTACATGCGGCGGCTCATCGCCGGAAACAGCGCATCGCGCATCGTTCGAGGGGAAGGAAGATGGATAGCAGTGCCACCGAAAACCCGGTTGCCCAGGCCATCGCGCACGCCATGGTCGAGGGCTTCAACAAGCACTACCGGATATTTCGCGAGACATCCCGCCGGGCCAAGGAAAGCTACGAGGCGGCCGACTGGCAGGGACAGCTGTCGGCGGTGCGCGACCGGGTGCAGTTCTACGATGACCGGGTGAACGAGACGGTGCAGCGCCTGCATGAGGAGTTCAATGCCGAATCCATCGACGACGCCACCTGGCAGGCGGCGAAGCTGCAGTTCATCGGGCTGCTCATCAACCACAAGCAGCCGGAGCTCGCCGAGACCTTCTTCAACTCGGTGACCACCAAGATCCTGCACCGGGATTACTTCAACAACGCCTACATCTTCACCCGCCCGGCGATCTCGACGGATTACATCGAATCCTTCCCGCCCACCTATTCGAGCTACTACCCTCAGGACGAAGGCCTGCGGGCGACGATCCGCCGGATCATCGAGGATTTCGACTGGCAGCGTTCCTTCGAGGATCTCGACCGGGATGTGGACTACGTGATGCGCACCGTTGAGCGCCACCTGGGCGAGTGGCCGAAGATGGAGGTGAACTGCCAGATCCAGGTGCTGTACTCGGCGTTCTACCGCAACAAGACGGCCTACATCATCGGCAAGGCCATCAACGGCTACCAGGAATACCCCTTCGTGATCGCGGTGCGCCACGGGGCGTCGGGGATGCTCTACCTCGACACCATCCTCCTCGACACCTGGCGGATCTCGCTGCTGTTCTCGCTCTCCCGCGCGTACTTCCTCGTCGACATGGAGGTGCCGTCGGGCTACGTGCAGTTCCTGCGCAGCATCATGCCCCACAAGCCGCGCTCCGAGCTCTACACCATGCTGGGCCTGGGCAAGCAGGGCAAGACGATCTTCTTCCGGGATCTCATCGCCCACCTGCGCCATTCCAACGACCAGTTCATCGAGGCGCCGGGCATCCGCGGGCTGGTGATGCTGGTGTTCACGCTGCCGTCGTATCCCTACGTGTTCAAGATCATCAAGGACACCTTCGGCAGCTCGAAGAACATGGACCGCGCCACCGTGAAGCGCAAATACCTGCTGGTGCGCCAGGTGGACCGGGTCGGGCGGATGGCCGACACGCTGGAGTTCTCCAACGTGGCGCTGCCGCGCAGCCGCTTCCACCCCGATCTCATCGCCCAGCTGCGCGAGCTGGCGCCTTCGGTGATCGAGGAGGACGGCGACACGCTGGTGGTCAAGCACCTCTACATCGAGCGGCGCATGACGCCCCTCAACATCTACCTCGACAAGGCCAGCGAGGAGCAGGTCGAAGAAGCCGTCAAGGAATACGGCCAGGCCATCGGCGAGCTCGCCATCGCCAACATCTTCCCGGGCGACATGCTGTGGAAGAACTTCGGCGTCACCCGCTACGGCCGTGTCGTGTTCTACGACTACGACGAGATCGAGTACATGACCGACTGCAACTTCCGCAAGATCCCGCCGGCGCCCAACGAAGAGATGGAGATGTCCGGCGAGCCCTGGTATTCGGCCGGGCCGATGGACATCTTCCCGGAAGAGTTCGCCACCTTCCTGCTGGGCCAGGCGCGCATCCGCAAGGCCTTCCTCAAGCATCATCGCAACCTGCTCGACCCGCGCTTCTGGCAGGACGCCCAGCAGAAGATCCGCAATGGCTACGTGGAAGACTTTTACCCCTATCCCCAGGAGCTGCGCTTCTCGCACCTTTACGCCGACGACAGCGCGCCTGCCGGATGATCTGAGTCGAGCGCTTCAGTCGGCTCCAATGCTTCCGCCGGTCATGCCGGCGGTTTTTTTTGGGCTGATTCAGGTAAACCCCAGTGTCATCCTCCGTCCGATGGTCCCAACATGAAAGGCGGACGTCGCCCAAGCGACGCCATCCCGAAACGATAATCGGAGGAGACCCATGGAACACCGGATTCGCATGCGGGCAATTGCCCTGGCTGTCGGCAGCACCCTGATCCTCGCCGCCTGCGGCGGTGGTGGCAGCAGCAATCACAGCGTGAGCGGCATCGCCGCCGAGGGCCTGGCCATTGCCAATGCCGTCGTCACCGTCAAGGATGCCGCGGGCACGACGCGCAGCGTCACCACCGACGCCAGCGGCAACTACGTCTTCGATACGTCCGGCCTCAGCTATCCGCTGATGCTCCAGGTCACCGGCACCAAGGGTGTCTGGCATGCGCTCGTCACCGAGGACGACCGTGGCAAGCCGGCCAACATCAACAACGCCACCAACAGCGTCGCCCTGCTGGCGCTTGGCGCCACCACCACCGCCGAACTGCAGGCCGCCTTTGCCGCCGGCAGCTTCAAGTCGGTGAGCAATGCCGCCGTCGCCAATGCGGATTCCAGGCTCCTCGACGCCCTCGAAGCCGAACTCGGCAAGCGCCCGGAAAGCCTGCGCAGTGCGCGCTTCACGCCGGGCACCGCCGAGGCGGAAGGCGACGAGACCGACCGCCTGCTCACCCTGGTCGATGCGCGCCCGACCGGCGGCGGCTTCGGCACCTACAACGTGATGCCCGAACACGTCTGGGCCGACACCTACACCACCAAAACCTACGACGGCGTCTCCGACGACCTGCTCACTGCCGGCTACGGCAAGAGCGGCCTCTCCGCCGCCACCACCGCGATCTTCGGCAGCGCCGCCGAACTGCGCCGCTACGCCATCCACACCAACTACCGGGCGCTGGTCGATGCCAACAAGGCGGCCGGTGGCTTTGGCACGCTCTACGGCCCCAACATCGACGTGAATGGCAACGACACCCTGGGCGAAGGCAAGATCCCCGGGCTCGAGGCCATCGCCTACTCGGGGGATTCCAGCGGCAAGCGCAAGGTCACGCTGATGGTCCAGGTGCCCGACAGCTTCGACCGGACCAAACCCTGCATCATCACCGCCACTTCGTCGGGTTCCCGCGGCATCTACGGCGCCATTGGCACCTCGGGCGAATGGGGCCTCAAGCACGGCTGCGCGGTGGCCTACACCGACAAGGGCAGCGGCAACGGCATGCACGACCTGGCCCGTGACACGGTGAACATGATCGACGGCACGGTCTCGACGGCGTCGGCTGCGGGCAAGAAGGCCCACTTTGCGGCCGACATCACCAAGAGCCAGCTGGACGCCTTCAACGTCGCCACCCCCAACCGCATCGCCTACAAGCACGCCCACTCCCAGCAGAACCCCGAGAAGGACTGGGGCCGCAACACGCTGGATGCGGTCGCCTTCGCCTTCTACGTGCTCAACGAGAAGTACTCGACCGCCGATGCCAGCGGCAAGAAGCCGCGGGTGATCCGCCCGGCCAACACCATCGTGATCGCCTCGTCGGCCTCCAATGGCGCCGGCGCCGCGCTGATGGCCGCCGAGCAGGACCGCCTCGGCCTGATCGACGGCGTGGCGGTGAGCGAGCCGCAGATCCAGCCGAAGGACGTCTCCGGCATCACCATCAAGCAGGGCTCGGCCACCGTGCCCACCATCGGCAAGCCGCTGCTGGATTACTTCACCTACGCCAACCTCTACCAGCCCTGCGCCGCGCTGTCGGCCGCCGCCGCCGGTGGGCCCGCCGGCGCTGCGCTGGCCTTCTATGCTACCGACCGCTGCACCTCGCTGAAGGAAAAGGGGCTGCTCACCGCCGCCACCCTGGCCGGTCAGGCGGACGAGGCGCTGCAGAAGCTCCACGCCTACGGCTGGGCTGCCGAGCACGACGTGCTCCACGCCACCCACCACGCCTTCGCCACCCCGTCCATCGTCGTCACCTACCTCAACACCCTCGGGCGCTTCAGCGTGCTCGATAACGTCTGCGGCTTCAGTTTCGCCACCACCGGCGGTACGGGCGCAGTGACGGCTACTGCAGCGGTCATCCAGTCGATGATCTTCTCGGTGGGCAACGGCGTGCCGCCCACCAGCGGCATCAACCTCGTCTACAACGACGCAGTGGGCGGCCCGACCCGGGACATCAACGCCAAGTCGCCCTCCACCAACCGGGCCGACGGCGCGCTGGACGGCGCCCTGTGCGCCCGGGCGATGGTGACGGGCGTCGATCCGGTGACGGGTGCCAAGCTCACCGGCACCCAGCTGGCCCTGTCCGAGAAGGTGCAGAAGGGCATCCGCGAAGTGCAGGTCGAGGCGAAGCTCGGCACCAAGCCGACGATCATCGTGGCCGGTCGCTCCGACACGCTGATCCCGGTCAATCACGCTGCCCGGGCCTACTACGGCGCCGGCCAGAAGGCCGGTAGCAGTCTGCTGCGCTACTACGAGGTGACCAACGCCCAGCACTTCGACACCTTCATCGATCTTTTGCCGGGCTACGACAGCCGGATCGTGCCGCTGCACGTGTACTTCAATCAGGCCCTCGACCTGATGTACGCTCACCTGAAGACCGGCGCGCCGTTGCCGGCATCTCAGGTGGTGCACACGACGCCGCGGGGCGGCACGGCCGGCAGCGCGCCGGCGATCAGCGCCAGCAACGTACCCCGGATCGCCACCAGCCCGGCGGCGGCCGACGTGATCGGCTACGCCGCGGGGACCGTGAGCGTGCCCGACTGATCGGCCGGAAGCACAGAGCCCGGCGAAAGCCGGGCTTTGGGTCGATGCAATAAAAAACGGGGGTGGGCCGTTGCCGGCGCACCCCCGTTTCTACTGGCCCCCGTGGTGGCGGGGCAGGTTTTCCTTACACCCGGGCAGCCTTGAGGGCGGCGTTCAGGGTCGGGCTCGGACGCATCACGGCCTTGCACTTGTCGGAATCGGCCTTGTAGTAGCCACCGATATCCACGGCCTTGCCCTGGACGGTCTTCAGCTCGGCAACGATCTGCTGTTCGCTGTCGGTGAGGGCCTTGGCCAGCTTGGCGAAGTGGGCGGCCAGCTCGGTGTCCTCGGTCTGGTTCGCCAGTTCCTGGGCCCAGAACATGGCCAGGTAGAACTGGGAGCCGCGGTTGTCGAGCTCACCGGTCTTGGGAGACGGCGACTTGCGGTTGTCGAGCAGCTTGCCGGTGGCGGCGTCGAGGGTCTTGGCGAGCAGCACGGCGCGCTTGTTGCCTTCCTTGAGGCCCAGGTCCTCCAGCGATACGGCCAGAGCCAGGAACTCGCCCAGGGAATCCCAGCGCAGGTGGTTTTCTTCGGTGAGCTGCTGGACGTGCTTCGGCGCAGAGCCGCCGGCACCGGTTTCGTACATGCCGCCGCCGGCCATCAGCGGGACGATGGACAGCATCTTGGCGGAGGTGCCCAGTTCCATGATCGGGAACAGGTCGGTGAGGTAGTCGCGCAGGATGTTGCCGGTGACGGAGATGGTGTCGAGGCCGCGGATCACGCGTTCCAGGGTGAAGCGCATGGCGCGGACCTGGGACATGATGTAGATCTCGAGGCCGCTGGTGTCGTGATCCTTCAGGTAGGTCTGGACCTTCTTGATCAGCTCGGCTTCGTGCGGGCGGTAGGAGTCGAGCCAGAAGACCGCCGGGGTGTTGGAGTTGCGGGCGCGGGTGACGGCCAGCTTGACCCAGTCACGGATCGGGGCGTCCTTCACCTGGCACATGCGCCAGATGTCGCCGGCTTCGACGTTCTGGGTGAGCAGCACTTCACCGGTGTCGATGTCGACGATGTTGGCGATGCCGTCTTCGGCGATCTCGAAGGTCTTGTCGTGGGAACCGTATTCTTCGGCCTTCTGGGCCATCAGGCCGACGTTCGGCACGGTGCCCATGGTCTTCGGGTCGAAGTTGCCGTTGGTCTTGCAGAAGTTGATCATCTCCTGGTAGATCCGGGCGAAGGTCGATTCCGGCATCACGGCCTTGGTGTCGTACTGCTTGCCGTCGGCGCCCCACATCTTGCCGCCCGAGCGGATCATCGCCGGCATGGAGGCGTCGACGATCACGTCGTTGGGGGAGTGGAAGTTGGTGATGCCCTTGGCGGAGTCGACCATCGCCAGCTTCGGACGGTGTTCCTGGCAGGCGTGCAGGTCGCGGATGATCTCGTCGCGCTTGGATTCCGGCAGGGTCTTGATCTTCTCGTACAGATCGACCATGCCGTTGTTGACGTTGATGCCCAGCTCGTTGAACAGCGCTTCGTGCTTCTCGAAGGCTTCCTTGTAGAAGATGCGCACGCAGTGGCCGAACACGATCGGGTGCGAGATCTTCATCATCGTCGCCTTCACGTGCAGCGAGAACAGGATGCCGGACTCACGACAGTCTTCCAGCTGGTCCTCGTAGAACTTGCACAGGGCCTTCTTGCTCATGAACATCGAGTCGATGATCTCGCCTTCGAGCAGCGCGACCTTCGGCTTGAGCACGGTGATCTTGCCGCCCTTGGCGATGAGCTCCATGCGCACGTTGCGGGCCTTGTCCAGGGTCATGGACTTTTCGCCGTGGTAGAAGTCGCCGTTGTGCATGTGCGACACGTGGGTGCGCGACCAGGGCTTCCACTCACCCATGGAGTGGGGGTTCTTGCGGGCGTAGTTCTTGACGGCGAGGGGCGCGCGGCGGTCGGAGTTGCCTTCACGCAGCACCGGGTTCACGGCCGAGCCCAAGCACTTGCCGTAGCGGGCGGCGATGGCCTTCTCTTCTTCGGTGGCCGGGGCTTCCGGGTAGTCGGGGATCGGGTAACCCTTGGCCTGCAGCTCCTTCACACAGGCCTTGAGCTGGGCCACGGAGGCGCTGATGTTCGGCAGCTTGATGATGTTGGCGTCCGGCTCGAGGGTCTTCTTGCCCAGCGCGCCGAGGGTGTCGGGAACCTTCTGCTCGTCGCTCAGGCATTCGGAGAACTCGGCGAGCACGCGGGCAGAGACGGAGATGTCAGCCTTCTCGATCTCGATGCCCGCCGGGCCGGTGAAGGTCCGGATGATGGGAAGAAATGCGCACGTTGCGAGCAGCGGGGCTTCGTCCGTGAGCGTGTAGATGATCTTCGATTTCCCAGTAGCCATTTGTCTTCCCTCAGTATTGGATTATTTTGACGACAGCCCTGCGCAAGCCTCGATGGTCCGGCGCGCTTGCAAAATGCGCTTTCTGAAATGCGATTTCACAACCTGAGAAAAATATCACGTATCCCGCCGCTCTGCATCCATGCCGTGATGCCTTCCCGCGAAATTGACACGCCGGGCGATGACGGTGGACGCAAAAAAGCCCGCGCTGCCGAAGCAGGGCGGGCTTTTCTGTGCCTGTCAGACGGGCGCGCGGGGCGTCCGCTTCCAGTCAGCTGGCCAGATTAGGCAGCCTTCTTGGAGGACTTGGCGGGAGCGGTGGTGCTGACGGCCTTGACGGTGGCGTTGGTCGCGGCAGCCACGTTGGCTTCGGCGATCTCGGCGACTTGCTTGGCAGCCTTGGTCACGCTGTCATAGGCGGAGTTGGCGGCGGCGATGGCGGACTTGACAGCAGCCACGGCGACGTCGGAACCGGCGGGAGCGGACTTGGCAGCCTTGTCGAGGGCGGCAGCGAAGGTCTTGTTGGCTTCAGCAACTTGAGCTTCGAACAGCTTGGAAACTTCTTCCTGGGTCTGGGAAGCGATTTCGTAGATGCTGCGGGAGTAGGCAACGGCCTTCTCGACAACCGGCTGGGCCAGGGAGGTCTGCAGGGCCAGCAGCTCTTGAGCATCCTTGGCGCCCATCAGGGTCTTGGCGGCGGCAACGGAGTCTTCCAGAACAGCGCGGGCGGTGTTCAGGTTGAGGGCAGCGATGCGCTCGGCGCTGGCGAAGGCGGTGTTGGCCAGGGTCAGCAGGGTTTCGACGTTAGCCTTGTTGGCAGCAACGATTTGTTCGGGGGTGGTCATGTCAATCTCCTTAAGTGAATGTGGATCAATTACCTGAAATCATCCGACGCCTCTTTGTGCGTCGCAGCAATGGAGTCCATTATATTCAGAGCGGGAGAGCTGTCAACAACTATTTGTTGCGACGCACAATAATCTTTGTGGTGCTGCAATTCTTTTGCAATCAAACAGTTGTACGGATTTTGCGAAACTACCCGAAGACTGTTGAGGGCTGCGGCTTTGCGCCGCATCATGCCCATTACGGGTTGGTTGCGCCGTCCTTCTTCTTGGGCTGGATGGTGACCTGCACGCGACCCTGCTGGCTGGGCAGGGTGGTGGCGTTGGGGCCGTTGGTGACCAGGTAGGTTTCGGTGACGCCGTTGAACTGGATGTACTGGCCACGCACTTCGTCCTCGCCGCTCTTCACGCGGGCGCGGAGGAAGAACTGGGAGAGCTCGCTGCGGGCGTCGTGTTCGATGCGCTCGCCTTCGCCGTCGACCCACTCGTTCTTGCCTTCACGCTTCTGGCGGAAGCGGGCGAGGCCGCCGTCGCCGCCGGTGGCGATACCGCGCTGGTAGCCTTCCTGATCCTGGCTCACCACCAGCTTGTCGCTGCGGATGGTGAGGGTGCCCTGGGTGAGCACGACGTGGCCTTCGAAGATGTGGATCTTGTTCTTGTCGTCCACCGTCACCTTGTCGGCCTCGATGTTGACCGGCTTGCCGCGGTCGGCCTTTTCGGCGTGGGCGGGCGCGGCCAGCGCGAGGGTGGCGATGGCGATGAGGGGGGCGAGATGGGCGTGCAGCCGGAAGAATGGTTTCATGGTTTCGGCGTCGGGGTGTTTCGGTAGATGGTGCCGCGGACCTGGCCCTGCAGACGGACCTCGCCGACGATGTTGTCGCTTTCCATGCGCTCGGCGTTGATCACCGTCTTGCCCTGGGTGAGGACCACGGGTTTGTCGGAGCGCATCTTCTCGTCGTCGGGCCAGACGGTCATTTCCTCGGTGCGGAGGGTGGATTCGGGCTTGCCGGCGGTGGCGTCGCGGCGGACGAAGACGTTGTCGGTGAGGACGACGGCGTCGCCGTCCTTGTTGACGCGGGCGAAGTTGGATTCGACCCACACCGGCTCGGGCCGGTTGAGGTAGTTGAGGCGCGGGCGGACGAGTTCGGTGGTTTCGTCGTCGGCGTAGTGGACCATCCGGTCTGCCACCAGCACGTACTGGATCTTGCCGGTGAGGTCGAAGCGGCGGACGGTGAGCTTGTCGGCGGAGAAGTCGGCCTCGTGCGCTTTTTCGGCCCGTGCGACGGCGGGCTGCTGGGTGACCCGGTCGAGCCACACCGAGACGCCGGCGAGGAGGGTCAGCACCACGAGGGGGAAGAGGCTGTGGCCCCGGCCGTTCATCGGGCGCTCCGCGAAGTGTGGGTTGCGGCTGCCATCAGATGACCTTGGCGAGCATCAGGTCGTGATGGTTGAGGGCGCCGATCAGGCGGCCGGCGGAATCCGCCACCAGCAGCTGGCTGATGCGCCGGGTCTCCATCATCTCGGCGGCCTCGACGGCGAGGGCTTCGGGATGGATGGTGCGCGGGCCGCGGCTCATCACGTCGGCGACGCGGGCGGTGCTGAAGTTGCAGCCGCTGGCGAGCGAGCGGCGCAGGTCGCCGTCGGTGTAGATGCCGACGATGCGCTGGTCGGCATCGACGATGGCGGTCATGCCCATGCCGGCGCGGGTCATTTCCATCAGGGCGTCGGCCAGCAGCGCGTCTTCGGTGACTTTCGGGACGGCGCTGCCGCTGCGCATCACGTCGGAGACGTGGGTGAGCAGGCGACGGCCGAGGGCGCCGCCCGGATGAGAGCGGGCGAAGTCGTCGGCGCCAAAGCCGCGGGCGTCGAGCAGCGCCACCGCGAGGGCGTCGGACAGGGCCAGGCTGGCGGTGGTGCTGGCGGTGGGCGCGAGGTTGAGCGGGCAGGCCTCTTCCTTCACCGCGCCGTTGAGATGCACGTCGGCCTCGCGGGCGAGGGGCGATTCCGGATTGCCGGTGATGGCGATCAGCCGGGCGCCCTGGCGCTTGACGAGGGGGACGATCTTGAGGAGTTCTTCGCCGGAGCCGGAGTAGGACAGGGCGATCAGCACGTCGTTGGCGGTGATCATGCCCAGGTCGCCGTGGGCAGCCTCGGCGGCGTGCACGAAATACGCGGGCGTGCCCGTGCTGGCGAGGGTGGCCGCGAACTTGCGCCCGATGTGGCCCGACTTGCCGACGCCCGACACGATGACCCGGCCGCTGGAGGCGAGGATCAGGTCGACGGCCTTGACGAATTCCGGGCCCAGCTGGTCGGCGAGCGCGTGAACGGCTTCGGCCTCGATCTCGAGGACGCGGCGGGCAAGGGCGAGGACGCGGTCGTGCGCAGCGGGATTCGGGGCGGAGCTCATGGGCGGCGTGGGTATAATCGGGCTCAGGAGTATATCAGATCGACTATTCCGCCCGTCCCGGGCGCCCCTTGCTGCCTTCCATGGTCAATACCCTCGAGCTTGTGCTCGCCCTTCTTGCCGGCGCAGTGCTGGTGGTCGGAATCTTCCGGTCGCTCAACCTGCCGCCGGTGCTCGGTTACCTGATGGTCGGTGCGGCCGTCGGGCCCCACGCGATGAACCTGATGCCGGACACCGGCGGGGCGCGCTACCTCGCCGAGTTCGGGGTGGTGTTCCTGATGTTCACCATCGGGCTGGAGTTCTCGCTGCCGCGGCTGTACAGCATGAAGCGCATCGTATTCGGCTTGGGTGCGATGCAGGTGCTGGCGTCCATCGTGCTGGCGATGATCGCGGGGCGCATCGGCGGGCTGGGCTGGGGGGCGGGCTTTGCGCTTGGCGGCACGCTGGCGATGTCGTCCACGGCGATCCTCTCCAAGCTGCTGTCGGATCGCCTCGAGCTGGATTCGAGGCAGGGCCGCGAGACTATCGGCGTGCTGCTGTTCCAGGATCTGGCGGTGGTGCCGCTCTTGATCCTGATCCCTGCGTTGTCGGGGCCGGCCGATGCGCTGTTCGACACCCTGGCGCTGGCGACGGCCAAGGCGGTGGCGCTGCTTTCGCTGGTGCTGTTCTTCGGCCAGCGGGTGATGCGGACGTGGTTCTTCTACGTGGCGCGCCAGAAGTCGGCCGAGCTGTTCATGCTCAACGTGCTGCTGATCACCCTCGGGCTGGCGTGGCTCACCGAGATCGTCGGGCTGTCGCTGGCGCTGGGGGCTTTCCTGGCGGGGATGCTGATCTCCGAGACCGAATACCGCTACCACGTGGAAGAGGACATCAAGCCTTTTCGCGACGTGCTGCTGGGGCTGTTCTTCGTGACGGTGGGGATGTTTCTGGACGTGGGGCAGATCATCCTCAGCCTGCCCGCGGTGCTGGCCATGCTGGCGGCGCTGCTGGTGGGCAAGTTCCTGATCGCCGGGGCGGCGTCGCGGCTGCTGGGCAGCCCCCAGGGGACGGCGGCGCGTACCGGCCTGTGGCTCTGCGCGGGGGGCGAGTTCGGTTTTGTGTTGCTGTCGCAGATCGACGAGGCCAGGCTGCTGCCGCCGGCGTTGTCGCAGGTAGTGGTGGCAGCGCTGGTGCTGTCGATGCTGCTGGCGCCGCTGATCGTGCAGGCCAGCGAGAAGATCGTGCTGCGTCTGGTGCCGTCGGAGTGGATGAGCCGCTCGCTGCAGCTCACCAGCATCGCCACCCAGTCGATGTTCGTGGACAAGCACGCGATCCTGTGCGGCTTCGGCCGCAATGGCCAGTACCTCGGGCGCCTGCTGGAGCAGGAGGGCATCACCTACATCGCGCTGGATCTCGACCCGGAACGGGTGCGCGAGGCCGCCGCGGCGGGCGAGACGGTGGTGTTCGGCGATGCGGCCAAGCGCGAGACGCTGATGGCGGCGGGCATCGCCAGGGCGTCGGTGGTGGTCATCACCTACGCCGATACCGACGCAGCGCTGCGGGCGATGAGCATGGTCCGGGCCTGCCGGCCGGACGTGCCGGTGGTGGTGCGCACCGCCGACGAGCGGGATCTGGAGAAGCTGCAGGAGGCCGGTGCCGCCGAGGTGGTGCCGGAGTCGGTGGAGTCGTCGCTGATGCTGGCTTCCCACGCGCTGGCGCTGGTGGGGATTCCGCTGCCGCGCATCCTCAAGCGCATCCGCGAGATCCGCGCCGAGCGCTACCACTTGCTGCGCGGCATCTACCGGGGCGGCGAGCACCTGCATGAGGAATCCCTCGAGGAGCGCCAGCAGGTGCGCCTGCATTCCGTGCCTCTGGAGGCCGGCGCGTACGCGATCGGCAAGAGCCTCGCCGAACTGCGCCTGAGGGAGCTGGGCGTGGAGATCACCGCGGTGCGGCGTCAGCGCATCCGGGTGGTCGACCCGGTGCCCGAGACGCGGCTCGAGCTGGAAGACGTGCTGGTGCTGCTGGGTACGCCGTCGCAGATATCCAGCGCCGAGACCCGGCTGCTGAAGGGCGTCTGAGCCTCAGTAGGCGGCGCACACGGTATAGACCGTCGCATCGTTGAGATCGGCCTGGGCAACAGCCGCGCCGCCTGACAGCAGGCGGACGGTGCCGGTGTTGGGCAGGCCGTCGTCCATCGCGATATCCACCTGCCGGGCAAAGGTGCCGGCGAGGTTTTCCTGGCAGATGAAGAAGCTCCCGCCCCAGCCGGTGAGCGGGCTGGTGCTGGTGATGCCGATGCGCCCGCTGAAGGCATTGCGGGGCACCCAGTCGGCGATCACCACGCCTTCGGCGCCTGGGTTGCGGCTGTCGCCGCTGGCCAGGTTGGCAAGGCGCACGTGCTGCCAGAAGAGCACGGTCTCGTCGGTGGCGGTGGTGGAGTTCCAGGCGCCGTCGATCCGCCCGTTGCCGGAGGTGCCGCCGGTGGTGGCCCGCACCGCGCCGGTCAGCCGGTTGGCCACGCCGGCGTCGTCGCCGGGCAGGGCGCGGAAGCGGTCCTGGTAGGCGTAGATGTAGGTGGCGGTGTTGCGGAAATCGCCGATGACGTTCTTCACCTTGGCGCTGTTGATGAGCTCCTGCCCCTTCAGGATGCCGCCGAGCAGCAACCCGATGATCACCAGCACGACCGCGATTTCAACCAGGGTGAAGCCCTGTTGCCGAACCTTCATTTAGCCTCCCGTGAGCAGCCCTGCACGGCGCGTGCAAGGCAATGTCTATTGATACAGTACGGGTATTCTAATGCAGATCGGCTTGCCGGTGAATGCCAATGGCCTCAGGTGGCCCGCGTCGGCTGGATGACCGTCGCCGCCGGCGCAGCGAAGATCCGCGGGCCCTGCAGGCGATACACCGGCACGTAGCCCTTGCCCTTGAGCATCAGGAGGATCGGCTTGGCGAAGGCGAAGGCGCCGTGCAGGCGCTCGAAGGCGCGGCTGTCGCACTGGATGGTGCTGGGCTCGCCCTCGGTGCATAGGCGGAAGGCGAGATTGACGGTGTCGCCCCACAGGTCGTAGATGAACTTGGCGCGGCCCACCACCCCCCCCACCACCGGGCCTGAGGCGATGCCGATGCGCACCTCGAGCTCGAGCCCGTCGGTGAAGTCGTGGTTGCGCAGGGTGGCCTGCATGTCGAGGGCCAGGGTGGCCATTGCCGCGTGGGGTTCGATCGGGTGGGCGTGCAGCCCGCCGGCCACCATGTAGCCGTCGCCGATGGTCTTGATGCGCTCGAGGCCGTGCTGTTCGCACAGCTCGTCGAAGCGGCAGAAGATCCGGTTGAGCATCTCGAACACCGCCTTGGGCGTCATGCCGCTGGCGATGCGGGTGTAATCCACGATGTCGGCGAACATCACAACCACCTCCGGGTGGCCGTCGGCGATGGTGCTGGTGTTGTCCTTGAGGCGGGCGGCGATGGGGGCCGGCAGGATGTTCAGCAGCAGGCGCTCGGAGCGCTCCTGGGCAAGGCGTAACTGCCGGTGGGCGTCGGCGAGGCGTTCACGGGTCTTGTTGCGCTGGCCCATCGCAAAGCGCAGCTGGACGTAGATCACCAGGGCCACGAGCGTCACGTGGCAGGCCAGGGCGAGGGCGGAGGGCTGGGCGGTCGTCGGCAGCAGGGCGCCGGCGGCGAGCGTGATCGCGACAAAGCCCGCAAACCACGGCGCGGACCCTTTCCCCCCGAGACACAGCAGGCCGGCAGTGGGCGCAAGGATGGCCCACACGGGCAGCCCGGCGGTGGCCGGCGTCGGCCCGAGGAGTGCCTGGGCCGCGAAGGGGAAGGCCAGCATCAGCCCGAGTTGCGGCGGGCCGTACAGGCCGCCGCGCCGGTGCCGCCTGAAAAGCAGCAGGTTGCCCCCGGCGAGCACGGGCACCGCCGCGACGGCGAGCGCCATCGGGTTGCCGTCCACGAGCAGATCCCCCGCCAGCCAGACCAGGGCTGCGGTGGCAAAAAGCACGCTGGCCAGGTTCAGGCGGATTTTCCTGATGCTGGCTTCGTCGTCGTCGTCGGGGTGCGCGCCGATGTCCAGGATCGCCCTGAGGAAGCGGCGGACTGGATGGCCGGGCGGGGGATAGAGCCAGGGCTCCGGCATCGGATTTCCTGCGGAAGTGAACCGTGACAAGTTTCACGTCTGCGGGAAACGGGGGTCAAGCCGCTGCACCGGGCTGATTGTCGGGATGTGTGTCGTAGTGCGCAGCGTGGTGCATCCGCAGGGCGGTGCTCAGGGCAGCGTGCCGGCGCTGATGAGGCGGTGGGCGAGCAGGTTGGGCGACAGCCAGGTGACGCGGTCGTCGAAGCTGCCGCCGGGGGCTGCAGGGTTGTCGGAGGCGGGCCGGCTGAAGAACAGCCTGCCGTCGGCGCTGGCGTTGCGGGCTTCGTCGCTGCCTTCGGGGGGGGCGGCGAGTGCGTTGCCTTGCTGGTCGGTGGCGCCGAGGCCGTTGGCGCCATGGGAGAGGATCACCGCGGGGCTGCGCCCACCTTCGGTGGTGAGGAAGAGTTCGGCGCCGTCGAGGTTGCGGGTCTTGATGTCGAGATCGCCATCGGCGAGGTTGGCCTTTTCGCCCGTCACAACGTTGCGGATCGGCTGCACGTATGGTGCGGCGACGGCGTAGCGCAGGCGCCGCGACCAGCCGTCGAGCCCTTTGATGCCGAGGGTGGCCCAGGGCAGCAGGCCATTCTGCTTGCGGCAGGCGGTGGGGCTTACGCGGTCTTCGGCGCCGTCGGTGGCGCTTTTGGCGGGGCAGGGGAGGCAGCCCTTGCGCACCACGAAGCCGAGTAGTGCGTCGCGGGCTTCGCCGAGGGCGTCGTCGGTGGCGGCTTCGGCCCGGCGGGCGAGGTGGGTCGACAACCCGACGGTGAGCCCGCCAGCGAGGAGGGTGAGGACGAGCAGCACGACGGCCATCTCGACGAGGGTGAAGCCGCGATGGCGCTGGCGTACGGCGGCGTGGATCAGGGAATGCATAGGGCGATGTCGGCGCTGGCCGGGCGGTCGGGCGCGTTGATGGCGAAGGTGGCGGGCAGGCTGGCGAGCTGGCCGCTGGCGAGGGCGGCGAGGGTGTCGGCTTCGAGGTAGTTGCGGGTGACGATCCGGTCGGCGGGATCAACTCGGCGCTGGTTGGCGTCGGCACGTTCGCCGCCGAAGATCAGCGCGCCGCGGCAGCGCCGGCCGATGCCGGCGAGGCAGTCGGTGCCGCCCACGCAGCGGGCGTAGCGCATCGCCTCGGCCCAGTTGGCGGCGGCGTCGCGCAGGGTTTCGTTGCGGCAGGTGCCGGTGAGCCTG
>NZ_BSPX01000009.1:0-80299 GCF_030161255.1 Zoogloea oryzae | reverse complement strand
GCAACCGCAGGCAGCGGCTGTTTCTGTTTCTTCCTTGGCATAACCATTCCTTTCCGGGACTACGTTATGCCTCAAACACAAAAATTCGGACAGGCTCGACACGCCCCCATCGATGAGCGGCGCGAACTCACGCGTGAGTAAAGATCACTCGTTGCCGGGTGCGCGAGACCCACGCATGGATGTCCGGGCCCCATCTCCACCTGCGCCAGACGCACCACCAGACAGGTGGCGTGCTTCCCCGGCCGGGCTGGGGCATCATCAACGCCTGCGCCCCGCCGGGCGTTCGCCCAACCCGACCAGGATGACCCGATGATCGACTTCAAATGGGATGACCCCCTCCTCCTCGACCAGCAACTCACCGACGACGAACGCCAGATCCGCGACGCCGCCCACGCCTACTGCCAGGGCAAGCTCGCACCGCGGGTCGTTGACGCCTTCCGCCATGAACACACCGACCTCGCCATCTTCCGCGAGATGGGCGAACTGGGCCTGCTCGGCCCGACCATCCCCGAACGATACGGCGGCGCCGGCCTCAACTACGTGAGCTACGGCCTGATCGCCCGCGAGGTGGAACGGGTCGATTCCGGCTACCGCTCGATGATGAGCGTGCAGAGTTCGCTGGTGATGGTGCCGATCTTCGAGTTCGGCACCGAGGCCACGCGGCAGAAATACCTCCCCGGCCTCGCCCGCGGCGAGCTGATCGGCTGCTTCGGCCTCACCGAGCCCGATCACGGCTCGGACCCGGGCTCGATGGCCACCCGTGCCCGCAAGGTGGACGGCGGCTATAGCCTCACCGGCAGCAAGATGTGGATCACCAACAGCCCGGTGGCGGACGTGTTCGTGGTGTGGGCCAAGGACGACGCCGGCAAGATCCGCGGCTTCGTGCTCGAAAAAGGCTGGAAGGGCCTGTCGGCACCGGCGATCCACGGCAAGGTCGGCCTTCGCGCCTCGATCACCGGCGAGATCGTGATGGACGAGGTGTTCTGCCCCGAGGAAAACGCCTTCCCGGACGTGCGCGGCCTGAAGGGCCCGTTCACCTGCCTCAACTCCGCCCGCTACGGCATCGCCTGGGGCGCGCTGGGGGCGGCCGAGGATTGCTGGCACCGCGCCCGCCAGTACGTGCTCGACCGCAAGCAGTTCGGCCGGCCGCTGGCCGCCAACCAGCTCATCCAGAAAAAGCTCGCCGACATGCAGACCGAAATCACACTCGGGCTACAGGGCTGCCTGCGGCTGGGGCGGATGAAGGATGAGGGGACGGATTCCGCCGAGATCACCTCGATCATGAAGCGCAATTCGTGCGGCAAGGCCCTGGACATCGCCCGCGTGGCCCGCGACATGTTGGGCGGCAACGGGATCTCGGACGAGTTCGGCATCGTCCGCCACATGGTGAACCTGGAGGTGGTGAACACCTACGAAGGCACCCACGACATCCACGCGCTGATCCTAGGCCGTGCTCAGACGGGCATCGCCGCCTTCTGAAGCGCCCTGGCAGAGCGACGGCTGGCTGCGGCCAGCCGTTTTTGTTTGTGGCGCCGGAAGCTCAGCCGGCCGCCGCCGGAGCGGCATCGCTGGCGTAAGGCCACTGGGTGAACTGCGCTTCAGCCATCGGCTCGGCCGGCACACTCACCCGCCGGTCGGCACCGAAATCCGGCACGAACAGCAGCCCCTGCCAGTCGTCGTCCAGAATGAAGGCTTCCACGTCCGACCCGAAGAGGCGGCGCAGAATCTGCCGGATGCCCGTTTCAAGAATTGATTGCATGCCTGTCCCCAATCGGCGGATGAGGTATCGCGCCGTTCGTGACGATTCTGGGCAGGCGAGATGACAGGCTGAAAACAGGCGTCTTGCAGACAGGCTACAGCGACAGGACAAAACAAAAACGGGGAAAACGATTTATCGTTTTCCCCGTCTGTTCTGGAGCGGCAGAAGAGTCTCGAACTCTCGACCTCAACCTTGGCAAGGTTGCGCTCTACCAACTGAGCTACTGCCGCTTTGTTCTAGCCTGGAGGCGCGAGCCGGAGTCGAACCGACCTACACGGATTTGCAATCCGGTGCATAACCGCTTTGCTATCGCGCCGTGTACCTCACAGAGAAGCATCCAAAAACTGCTTCCCTTCAAAATTTCTTGGAGCGGCAGAAGAGTCTCGAACTCTCGACCTCAACCTTGGCAAGGTTGCGCTCTACCAACTGAGCTACTGCCGCCCTGAAAGAGCCGCCATTATAGACACTGTAACTGCGGCGTCAAGCACTTTCGGAAGATTTCGTAGAAACCCGCCTTAGCGGCTGCGCTTGGCGAGCTCCGGCCACGCGCAGCGCATGTAGTAGCCCATCGACCACAGGGTGAGCACGGCCGCGACGTAGATCAGCACGGTGCCGAGCCCGATGCTGTCGAAGCCCAGCACCGGGGCTTCGTAGAGCAGCAGCGGAATCGCCGACATCTGGGCCGCCGTCTTCAGCTTGCCCACGAAGGCCACCGCCACACTGCCGGCAGCGCCAACCTTGGCCATCCACTCGCGCAGCGCCGAGATGGTGATCTCGCGCCCGATGATGACCAGCGCGATCAGCGAATCGACCCGCCCCAGGTGCACCAGCACGATGAGCGCGGCCGCGACCATCAGCTTGTCGGCCACCGGATCGAGGAAGGCGCCGAAGGCCGAGGTCTGGCCTAGCGAGCGCGCCAGATAGCCGTCGAACCAGTCGGTCACGGCAGCCACGATGAAGGTGAGCGTCGCCGCTAGGTTCTTGTCCTCGGGGGAGATCACGTTGTCCGGGAAGTAATAAATGCCGACGAAAAACGGGATCAGCGCTATGCGCGCCCAGGTGAGGGTGTTTGGAATGTTCAGAGGCATGTCGGCGTTCGCTGGCTATCGCAGCGAATTGTATATCTGTTCGGCAAGATGCCGGTTGATGCCTTCCACGCGACACAGATCTTCGACCGTGGCGTTGCGCACACCGTCGATGCCGCCGAAGGCGGCCAGCAGCTTGCGGCGCCGCGTGGGGCCGACGCCGGCGATGTCTTCGAGGCGGGAGGTGTTGCGGGTCTTGGCGCGGCGGGCGCGGTGGCCGGTGATGGCGAAACGGTGGGCTTCGTCGCGGATTTCCTGGATCAGGTGCAGGGCCGGCGCATCGGGGCGCAGGTGCACGGGCTCGCGACCATCCGGAAAGACCAGCTCTTCGAGGCCCGGCTTGCGGCTCTCGCCCTTGGCCACGCCGAACATGGTGATCGACTCCAGCCCCAGCTCGGCGAGCACTTCCTTCGCCACGCCCATCTGCCCCTTGCCGCCGTCGATGAGGATCACGTCCGGGCACACGCCCTCACCTGCCGCCACCTTTTCGTAGCGTCGGGTGAGCGCCTGACGCATCGCGGCGTAGTCGTCGCCGGCGGTGATGCCGGTGATGTTGTAGCGGCGGTACTCGGATTTCTTCATGGCCTTGCCGTCCCACACCACGCAGGACGCCACGGTGGCCTCGCCCATGGTGTGGGAGATGTCGAAGCATTCGATGCGGCTCGGCACATCGGCCAGGCCGATGGCTTCGCGCAGGGCGTCGAGGCGCTGCTCGCCGCGGCTGGATTCCTGCTCGCGGGCCAGCAGCGCGAGGCTGGCGTTGTTCTCGGCCATGCCGATCCAGGCACGCTCGTTCTCGTAGCGGGCGGCCACGACCGTCACCTTGCCTTCGATGACCTCCTCCAGCGCTTCCTTGACCACGGCCGGATCGCCGTTGACGAGGATGCGCCCGGGCAGCGGGTGATCGAGGTAATGCTGCTCGACGAAGGCCACCAGCGCATCCAGCGGCGCGACGCCCTGGGCGTTGCTGGGGAACAGCGGCCGGTCGCCCAGGTGGCGTCCGCCGCGGATCATCGCCAGATTGACGCACACCATCCCGCCCCGCTCCAGCGCGGCGATCACGTCCACGTCCTCGTCCTTGGCGCTCTCGACGAACTGCTTGTGGAGCACGGCCTGCAGGTTGCGGATCTGGTCGCGATAGACGACGGCCTTCTCGAAGGCGAGCTCGTCGGACGCGGCCTGCATCCGGCGCGACAGATCATCCACCACGTCGCCGTGGCGGCCGTTGAGGAACAGGCTGGCGAGACGCACGTCGCCGGCGTAGGCCTCCTTGTCGATCAGCCCCACGCAGGGCCCGGTGCAGCGGTTGATCTGGTGCAGCAGGCAGGGCCGCGAGCGGTTGGAGAAGGTGGTGTCTTCGCAGGTGCGCAGGCGGAAGATCTTCTGCATCAGGTGCAGGGTCTCGCGCACGGCCCAGCTGTTGGGGAAAGGCCCGAAGTAGCGCTCACCCTTCCTGAAGCCGCCGCGGTGGTAATAGATCTGCGGAAACTCGCCGGCCGACAGCGCGATGTACGGATACGACTTGTCGTCCCGAAACAGGATGTTGTACTTCGGCCCGAGGCTCTTGATGAGGTTGTTTTCGAGGATCAGCGCCTCGGCCTCGGAGCGGGTCGCGGTGGTATCGACGCGCACCACCTGCCCCACCATGATGGCGATGCGCGGCGACAGCTGGGTGCGCTGGAAGTAGGACGCCACCCGCCGCTTGAGGTTCTTGGCCTTGCCGACGTAGAGCACCGCGTCGCCCTCGCCGATCATCCGGTACACGCCGGGCTCCTCGGTGAGGGTGCGCAGGAAGGCCTTGGCGTCGAAGCTCATGGTGCGGGCGGATCAGGCCAGGGCGAGCACGCTGTCGCGGGCGGCCACGTAGGGCGCCCAGCCAGCCAGGGTTTCCGGGTCGGCCGGCATCGTGCCGGGGCGCGGCAGCAGGGCGGCGACGCGGGCGGCGCTGTCGGCGCTCACCTCCGGACGCCAGCGGTCGATGAGCTGCACCGCCAGATCAGGCCGGTTGCACACCAGCACCATGTCGCAGCCGGCGCCGTGGGCGGCGCTGGCGCGGGCCACGATGTCGCCCGCCACGCTGGCGCCTTCCATGGTCAGATCGTCGGAGAAGATCACCCCGCCAAAACCGAGCCGGCCACGCAGCACCTCCTGCAGCCAGAAGGGCGAGAAGCCCGCCGGGCGCGGATCGATGTTTTCGAAGATCACGTGGGCGGGCATCACACCACCCAGTTCCAACGCCAGGTTGCGGAAGGGCTGGATGTCGTCGGCCCACACGGCGTCGAAGCTGCGGCCATCGACGGGGATCGCCACATGGGAATCGGCCTCGACCGCGCCGTGGCCGGGAAAGTGCTTGCCCACCGCGCGCATGCCGGCGTCGGCCAGCCCGGCGATCACCGCCCGGGCGAGCTCGGTGGCGACCTGGGGATCGCGGTGGAAGGCCCGGTCGCCGATCACACTGCTGACACCGTAGTCCAGATCGAGCACCGGCGCGTAGCTGAGGTCGACGCCATGGGCGCGCAGTTCGGCGGCCAGTACGAAGCCGGCGTGGCGGGCGGCGGCGCTTGCGAGCGCGGGATCGTCATTCCACACGGCGCCAAAGCGGCGCATCGCCGGCAGGCGGGTGAAGCCGTCGCGGAAACGCTGCACGCGGCCGCCTTCGTGGTCGACAGAGATCACCAGCTCCGGCCGCACCGCGCGGATGGCGGCGGTGAGGGCGCGCAGCTGCTCGGGCTCGGCGTAGTTGCGGGCGAACAGGATCACCCCGCCCACCAGCGGGTGCTGCAGGATTTCGCGCTCTTCGGCGGTGACTTCGTGGGCGGCCACGTCGAGCATGATCGGGCCGGGCTGGGCGTGGGAAGGCTTCATGTTTTTTCGATGACGGCAAAAGCGACGACGTATTCGGCTTCGTCGGAAAGGCTCAGGTGGGCCGCGAGGCCCTGCTCCCGCATGTGATCGGCGAGGGCGGCAGAAAATTCAAACAGCGGCTTGCCCAGGGCGTCGTGCCCGACCCGCACGGCGTGGAGCGTGGCCGGCACGGCAACGCCGGTGCCGAGCGCCTTGCCGAAGGCTTCCTTGGCGGCAAAGCGCTTGGCGAGGAAGCGCTCGGGATGGGCGGCGGCTTCGAAGGCCGGCAGCTCGGATTCGTCCAGCACCCGCGCCGCAAACCGCCGGCCGTGGCGCGTCAGCGCTTCGGCCAGACGCGCGACCCGGACGATGTCGGTGCCGATGCCGTGGATCACGCTTGACGGCCGAGGGCGGCGCCTTCGCGCATCAGGCGCTTCATCTCACGCACGGCCTCGCGCATGCCAGAGAACACCGCGCGGCTGACGATGGAGTGGCCGATGTGCAGCTCGCGGATGCCCGGCAGGCGCGCGATGGGCTGGACGTTGTAGTAGTTGAGCGCGTGGCCGGCGTTGAAACGCAGGCCGAGGCCGCGGATCGCCTCGCCGGCGCGGGCGATCTTGTCGATCTCGGCCAGCACGGCCGGGCTTTCGGCGTCGCGGCCGGCGGCGTGGAAGGCGTGGGCGTAAGGGCCGGTGTGGATCTCGCAGACCTTCGCGCCGATGCGCGCGGCCGCTTCGACCTGGGCGATCTCGGCGTCGATGAAGACGCTGACGATGATGCCGGCGTCGGCCAGGCGGGAAACCGCATCCTTCAGGCGCGCTTCCTGCGACACGATGTCGAGGCCGCCTTCGGTGGTCACCTCGTGACGGCCTTCGGGCACGAACATCGCCATCTCGGGCTTGATGCCGCAGGCGATACCGACCATCTCGTCGGTGGCGGCCATCTCGAGGTTGAGCTTGATCTGGGTGAGGTCGCGCAGGCGGCGCACGTCCTCGTCCTGGATGTGGCGGCGGTCTTCGCGCAGGTGCACGGTGATGCCGTCGGCACCGCCCAGGTGGGCTTCGACGGCCGCCCACACGGGGTCGGGTTCCCAGGTGCGGCGAGCCTGGCGGAGGGTGGCCACGTGGTCGATGTTGACGCCGAGTTCGATCAAGAGAGGTCTCCGGGAAAGGCAAAGAGTTCGGTGAATACGCGGCGGGACTGGAGCTGCTGCCCGCCGAGGTAATGCTGGATGAGCCGGCGCATCAGGGCCTTGCTCTGGACCAGGGTTTCCGGATCACGGAAATCGCCGGCGGCCATGTCGAGCAGGGTCTTGCCGGAAACAGTGGCGAGCTCGTCGCCGGCCGCGTCGAAGCCTTCCAGCGAGATCGGGCCGCGCTCGATTATATAAGCGTAGCGGGTGTCGCCTCGGACGGGCGCGTCGTCCGCGTCGGCTTCGAGGAGCAGGCCGTAGCCGAGTTCCTGCAGCAGGGCGAGCTCGAAGCGGCGCAGGACGACTTCCTGCGATTCGCCCGCCGCCAGCGCCCGCAGGGCTTCGCCGTAGGCGGCGTAAAGCCGGGGGTGGGCGTCCTCGCGGGGCATGAGGCGCATCAGGAGTTCGTTGGCGTAATACGCGCAGAGCAGCGCCTGACCGCCGAGCAGCGGCTGGCCGCCCTGCCATTCGGCGCGGATCAGGGTCTTCATCTCGCCACCGCCGCTCCAGTCGATGAACAGCGGCTGGAAGGCCATCAGCACGCCGCGCAGCTGCGAGGCCGGACGCCGGGCGCCCTTCGCCACCAGGCCGACTCGGCCGTGGTCGCGGCTGAACACCTCGACAATGAGGCTGGTCTCGCGATACGGGTAGCTGTGCAGCACGAAGCCCGGCTGCTGGTCGACGCGCTGCTTGGCGCTCACGGCAGGCTGCCCCGGGCCGGCTTATTCGTAGCCGAGGCTCTTGAGCGCGCGCTCGTCGTCGGCCCAGCCGCTCTTGACCTTGACCCAGACTTCCAGGAAGACCTTGGATTCGAAGAGCTTCTCGAGCTCGACGCGGGCTTCAGACGCAATGCGCTTGAGACGCTCGCCGCCCTTGCCGATCACCATCGCCTTGTGGGCGTCGCGATCGACGATGATGGCCGCGTTGATGCGGCGCATGCCGGCTTCGGCCTCGAACTTCTCGATCTCGACGGTCATGCCGTAGGGCAGCTCCTCACCCAGCTGGCGGAACAGCTTTTCACGGAGGAACTCGGCCGCCAGGAAGCGCTCGCTGCGGTCGGTGATGTCGTCCTCGCCGAAGATCCACTCGCCCTCGGGCAGATAGGGCTCGGCGGCCTTCAGGAGCTGGGCGGTGTTTTGGCCCTTCTCGGCGGAGACCGGAACGATCTCGGCAAAGGGATAAACCGCGCTCATCTTCTGGAGGAAAGGCAGCACCTTGCCCTTGTCCTCGAGCATGTCCATCTTGTTGACCACCAGGATCACCTTGGCGCCCTCGGGCAGCAGCTTGACCACCTGCTCGTCGGCGGGGCCGAAGCGGCCGCTTTCGATCACGAAGAGCACCAGATCCACATCCGCCAGCACCTGGGTGACGGTGCGGTTCATCGCCCGGTTGAGGGCGTTCTTGTGGCGGGTCTGGAAGCCCGGCGTATCAACGAAGATGTACTGGGCCTGGCCTTCGGTCAGCACGCCGGTGACCCGGTGACGGGTGGTCTGGGCCTTGCGCGAGACGATGCTGATCTTCTGGCCGATGAGCCGGTTGAGCAGCGTCGACTTGCCCACGTTGGGGCGGCCGACGATGGCGACGAAGCCGGTACGCATCGGCTGCCCGCCCGCGGCGGTGGTGTTGGATTCGGTCATTTCTGGGGTAGGAGTTCCAGCGCCCGCTGGGCGGACTGCTGTTCGGCAGCGCGGCGACTCACGCCGATGCCGCGGGTCTTGAGGCCAAGGCCGGCGATCTCGCACTCGACCTCGAATTCCTGCTGGTGGGCTTCGCCGCGGGTATCGGCGAGCGAGTATTTGGGCAGCGGCATCCGCCGGCCCTGCAGCCATTCCTGCAGCGCCGTTTTGGGGTCTTTCAGGGCGCGGGCCGGATCGAGCGCTGCCAGGGATTTTTCGTAGAGGCGATCAACCACCCCTTTGGCGGCCTCGAAACCGGCATCCAGGAACACCGCCGCGATGATGGCTTCGAGGGCGTCGGCGAGGATCGACGGACGGCGATGACCGCCGCTCTTCAGCTCGCCCTCGCCCAAGCGCAGGTATTCGCCCAGCCTGAGCCCGTCGGCCAGCTTGTGCAGGGCTTCCTGGCGCACCAGGTTGGCCCGCAGGCGCGACATGTCGCCTTCGCGCAGGTTGTCGAAGCGCCCGAAAAGGGCGACGGCGGTCACGCAGTTGAGCACGCTGTCACCGAGAAACTCGAGCCGCTCGTTGTTGGGCGATCCGAAGCTGCGATGGGTGACCGCCTGCTCCAGGAGCGCCGGCCGGGAAAAACGATGGCCGATGGCCTGCTGCAGGGCGTCCAACTTCATGGGGTGAGGCTCAGTTTGCGTCGGACGACGCGGAGAATTCGATCAGCAGGCTCACCTTGCCGTAAAGCGGCACCTTGCGGGCGTAGTCGACCGACATGACGATGCGGCCGTTTTCCTTGGTGATGTCGATATCGGCCGGGGTGACGCTGGTGATGTCATCCACGGTGACGCGCTTCGAGAAGGCGTTGCGCAGTTCGGAAACCGTCGCGCTCTGGGGGTTGGAGGCGCTTACCACCGCGGCCAGCGCACGCTTGATCCCGAAGTACTCATTGACCACCGGGATGAGCTTGAGGCCCAACACCACGAGTGCAGCCATCGCGCCGCCAACCAGCAGCACGCTGACAAGACTCAGGCCCGATTGACTTTTTCGCGTCATGATCACTGGAAGCTGCCTATCCGTTTCAGGTCGCTGGAATTGAACCAGATGTAGAAAGCCTTGCCAACAATGTTCTTTTCCGGGACGAAACCCCAGCCGCGGCTGTCGAAACTGCCGTCGCGGTTATCACCCATCATGAAGTAATGGCCGGCAGGAACCGTGCAGGAAAGACCGCGGTTAGTATAGGTGCAGTTTTCCTGAAACGGATACTTGGTGACCTGGGAAACGTAAGCCGGCGCGGCATTTTCCACGATGATTCTGTGCTCGACGTTGCCCAGCTTCTCGACGAAGCTCGGCGAATAGTAGAGCCGATCGGTGTGCAGGTAGTCGCCGGCGGCGTTCTGCGGCACCGGCTGGCCGTTGATCGTGAGCTTCTTGTCGAAATACTCGACCTTGTCGCCGGGCAGGCCGACCACGCGCTTGATGTAGTCGAGGGACGGATCGCCCGGGAAGCGGAACACCATCACGTCGCCCCGCTGGGGCTCGTTCACGTCGATGATCTTCTTGTTGATCACCGGCAGGCGGATGCCGTAGGTCCACTTGTTCACGAGGATGAAGTCGCCCACCAGCAGGGTCGGGATCATCGAGCCGGACGGAATCCGGAAGGGTTCGACGACGAACGAACGCAGGCAGAAGACCACCAGGATCACCGGGAAGAAGCTCGCGCCGTACTCGACCCACCACGGCGTCCTGGCGCCCACGCTGCGCCGCTTGCTGGCGACGAAACGGTCCAGCGCCCACAAGACGCCGCTCACCAGCAACAGCAGGAAAAGAATCAGGGCGAAATTCACTTATCGGCTCCAGTCAGCAGGCTCATTTACCTTCGTCCACCCGCAGCACGGCAAGGAAGGCTTCCTGCGGAATCTCCACGTTGCCCACCTGCTTCATGCGCTTCTTGCCCTCTTTCTGCTTCTCGAGGAGCTTCTTCTTGCGGGTGATGTCACCGCCGTAGCACTTGGCCAGCACGTTCTTGCGCAGGGCCTTGATGGTCTCGCGGGCGACGATGTTGGAGCCGATCGCGGCCTGGATGGCCACGTCGAACATCTGGCGCGGGATCAGCTCGCGCAGCTTGGCCACCAGCTCGCGGCCACGGTACTGGGAGTTGGCCCGGTGCACGATGATCGACAGGGCATCCACCTTCTCGGAGGACACCAGCACGTCGAGCTTGACCAGATCGGCGGCGCGGTATTCCTTGAACTCGTAGTCGAGGGAGGCGTAGCCGCGGGACACCGACTTCAGCTTGTCGAAGAAGTCCATGACCACTTCGTTCATCGGCATGTCGTAGATCAGCTGCACCTGACGGCCGTGGTAGAGCATGTCCACCTGGGCGCCGCGCTTCTGGTTGCACAGGGTGATGACCGGGCCGACGTATTCCTGGGGCAGGAAGATCACCGCCTTGATGATCGGCTCGCGCACCTCTTCGACCTTGGACAGATCCGGCAGCTTGGACGGGTTGGACACCTGCTCGACGGTGCCGTCCTTCATCAGCACTTCATACACCACGGTCGGCGCCGTGGTGATGAGGTTCATGTCGAATTCGCGCTCCAGACGCTCCTGCACGATTTCCATGTGCAGCAGGCCCAGGAAGCCGCAGCGGAAGCCGAAGCCCAGCGCCTGGGAGACTTCCGGCTCGAACTGCAGCGACGCGTCGTTGAGGCGCAGCTTCTCCAGCGACTCACGCAGCTGGTCGTATTCGTTGGATTCGACCGGATACAGACCGGCGAACACCTGCGGCTTGATCTCCTTGAAACCGGCCAGCGGCTCGGCGGCAGGCTTGCCGACGAGGGTGATGGTGTCACCCACCTTGGCGGATTTCAGTTCCTTGATGCCGGCGATGATGAAACCCACCTGGCCGGCCGAAAGGGTTTCCCGCGGCTGGGACTTGGGCGTGAACACGCCCACCTGTTCGCACAGGTGCTGGTTGCCGTTGGACATGAACAGGATCTTGTCCTTGGGCTTGAGGGTGCCATCGACCACGCGCACCAGCATCACCACACCCACGTAGTTGTCGAACCACGAGTCGATGATCAGCGCTTTCAGCGGCGCATCCGGATCGCCCTTGGGCGGCGGGATGCGGGCGATGACGGCTTCGAGGATGTCCTGGACGCCCATGCCGGTCTTGGCCGAACAGGGGATCGCGTCGCTGGCGTCGATGCCGATCACGTCTTCGATTTCCTGCTTGGCGCCATCCGGATTGGCCTGGGGCAGGTCCATCTTATTGAGCACCGGCACCACCTCGACGCCCTGCTCCAGCGCGGTGTAGCAGTTGGCGACAGTCTGGGCCTCGACGCCCTGGGAGGCATCCACCACCAGCAGGCCGCCTTCGCAGGCCGCCAGCGAGCGGGAGACTTCGTAGGAGAAGTCCACGTGCCCCGGGGTGTCGATGAGGTTCAGGTTGTAGACCTGGCCGTCGCGGGCGCGGTAACTCAGCGCCGCGGTCTGGGCCTTGATCGTGATGCCCCGCTCACGTTCGATATCCATCGAGTCCAGCACCTGGGCTTCCATCTCCCGGTCGGACAGGCCGCCGCAAAGATGGATGATCCGGTCGGCCAGGGTGGACTTGCCGTGGTCGATATGGGCGATGATCGAAAAGTTTCTGATGTGTTGCATGGGCCACGAAAAAGGGTGCCGTTGGGCACCCTTGAAAAAATTGTTTGCCTGACAAAGGGTTGGATTTTAACCGATACGCCGGAAATGAGCACGGACTGCGGATTCGTCCAGAAAGTAGTGACATAGTTCCACATCCCCGTCGAACAGCACCGGCACTTTCTCACCCCAGACTTCCTCGAGCTCCGGGGCATCCGTGTCCAGGTCGACAACCCGGACCGAAAACCCCAGCTCATCCTGCAGCGGGGCGAGCGCGGTGAGCAGATCATGGCACAGATGGCACCACATCCGGCTCAGCACGATGAGTTGGCGATCAGCGCTCAAGGGTTCGCAGGGGAACAAAGGTCTGGGTTTCGCCACGCAGCACCAGCAGCGTGACAGTCTGGCCGAGATCGAGGGCACCCACCACCCGGTTGAACTGCTCCACCGAGCGGATGTCGGTGCGCACGCCCTTGCTCACCAGCGCCAGGATGCCGTCGCCGGCCTGGATCTCGGAAGCACGAGCCGACGCACTGCGCAGCGCATCCACCACCACGCCGCCAGCGGGGAAACGCCCGTCGCGACGCTGTTCGGCTGAGGGCTCGACGACGACGATGCCGAGCCGGTTCGGCGCCACATCCTGCCGCGGCGCCTTGAGCGCAACCTTGCGGGCTTTTTCTTCCGGCAGCTCCGCCACCATCACCACCAGATCCCGCACCGTGCCCTTGCGCCACACCTGCACCGGCGCCTTGCTGCCCGGCCGCGTGCTGCCCACGAGGCGCGGCAGATCGCCCGACACGCCCACCGGACGGTTATCGAAGCGCAGCACGATGTCGCCCTGCTCGATGCCGGCTTTATCGGCCGGACTGCCCTTTTCCACCGAACTCACCAGCGCGCCCACCGGCTTGCCGAGATTGAAGCTGTCGGCAAGTTCGCGAGAGACCTCCTGGATCACCACGCCGATGCGCCCACGCTGCACCCGGCCGCTGGCGCGCAGCTGGGCCTGCACATCCATTGCCACATCGATCGGGATCGCGAACGACAGGCCCATGAACCCACCGGTGCGGCTGTAGATCTGCGAGTTGATGCCGACCACCTCGCCCTTCATGTTGAACAGCGGCCCGCCGGAGTTGCCCGGGTTGATGGCCACGTCGGTCTGGATGAAGGGCACGAAATTCTCTTGCGGCAGCGAGCGCCCCTTGGCGCTGACGATCCCTGCCGTCACCGAATTTTCGAAGCCGAACGGCGCGCCGATCGCCACCACCCAGTCGCCCACCCGCAACTTGCCCGGATCGCCGAAGCTGACCTTGGGCAGGCCCGTGGCGTCAATCTTGAGCAGCGCCACATCGGTACGCGGATCGGTGCCGATCAGGCGAGCCCGGAACTCCCGCTTGTCGGTGAGCTTGACGACGATCTCGTCGGCGCCATCGACCACATGGGCATTGGTGAGCACGTACCCATCGGGCGACACGATGAAACCGGACCCGAGGGATCGATTGTCCGGATCCATCCGCGGCGCAGACGGCCCGCGCGGAATGAAACGCCGGAAGAGATCGAACATCGGATCGTCCTCGTCCAGGCTAGGCACACCAGGGCGCGCCTGGCGCAGCGCCTGGGTGGTGCTGATGTTCACCACCGCCGCCCCCTGGCGCTCGGCCAGATCGGCAAAATCGGGCAGTTCCTTGGCCAGCGCGATACGGCCGGAGAGCAGCACGGCAGCCACCATCAGCCAGACAAACACCCGATGGAAAGACAGACCGACGCTCATCGTCCGCACGCCTCCGACGACGAGCTACCACGCTCAAGCCGCAGCGGGGCCGCACCCCGCGTCCAGGCGGACCGCCCTCGGGCCAGCAGAAATGCCATCACTCCCCCTGCCACCGCACCGATGCCGGCCGACAGATCCACACTGCCCCCCACCGGCGCCACCGCGGTGCCGGCAGCTGCACCGAGCAGCACGCCAACCACCGGCAAGGCATAGGCCAGCAGGGCCGCACGCAGGGGAACCCCATCCTCGACAACCACGCCAACCTCGTCACCCGGCCGCGCGTCGATGCCATTGGGCACCCGCACAGCCTGAGCGGACGACGCAAGCGGCCTTGCGATATTGACGCCACCACAGCCGCCGGGCTCATTGCAACGACCGCAGCCCTGGGCCACGCTCACATCCACCCATGCGTAACCGGATTCGACCCGCGACACCACACCCTTGACCCGCATTACCGCTTACGAACCTCCACGCCATCTGCGATTCGCACCAACGCAGCCTGGGGGACTTCGCCCAGTGCGGTAATCTGGTGATCGGCTACCGTGCGCCGGAAAATATTGACCGCGCCGTTGGCGCTCATGCCACTCTGGTGCCCCGGTTTGGAGGGCAGCGGCTCGATGAACACCGAGATCGCCGCCAGTCCATCCGAAAACACCACGTGGTAAGCCTCGGCCCGATCCTTGCGCGCCGGCCGCGTGACCGACACGACCTGCCTGAAACCCGGAATCGAGTTGCGGAAGATCCAGCCTGTATCCTCGACCTTCACTTCGTTGCCGCGGGCCTGCGCCACCTTCCAGTCCGGCCCCCGCACGAAACGAGGCTTGACCTTCTCCTTGTCGAAGGGCACACCGATCTGAACCTCGTTGAAGGCAAACTGCTCGATGCTCTCGCCCTTCTCGCCGATCAGGCGGGCGCGGAGCAGCAGGCCGGAGTTCACATCAGCCCAGAACTGGTGCCCGAAGCGCATGTCGTCCTTGGGTTCGAGGATGATCTGCTGGCTTTCGAGCCCGGCGATCCGCACGACCTCGCCCTTCCGGATCCGATAGTTCTCGGCCAGGGCGCTCGGCGACGACGGCAGCCGCGCCGGAAACCCTCGCCGGGCCGCCGACTGATCAACGATCACCAGCTTCTGGTCGGGCAGAAAGCACTGCACCTCTTCGTTGTTGCGCACAACCTCCCGCGGGCTGCCGTCCAGCGCCTCGAGCTTTTCAAACTCGGCGCCGCCATCCACCAGATGGGCGATCCGCGAGGTCTCAACGTTCTTGCCGCTCTGATAGCTGAAGGTGCCCGTGTAATTGAGCTTGTGCGCAGCGCTGGAAATCCGGCCAAGCCAACTGAGGGGATCGGTCGACGCATCCGCGCCGGCTGCCACACCCGCCGTCAGACACGCTGCCAGAAGTACGACGAATCGCTTCATCGCTGCCCTGCCGCGCGGCTGTCGGAAACGGTCCGCACGTAAAGCGCCACGCCCGGCATGGCCGCCGAGGGCGCCATCGCCTGATGGGCGAACAGGTATTCGCGCTCGGACGACTCGGCCGTCGCACCCGTGGCGCGGGCTGCGGTGTCGGCCGGTGCGCTCACCAGCGCCACCGGCTGCTGCACCTTGGCAGCAGCGATACGCTCCGCCGCCGGGCCATCGCTGTTGAGGGTGATTGCCACCCAGCCAACGGCCGCCACGCCCATGACCGACGCGGCGATGGGCATCAGATGCCTGACCAGCCCACTGCCGACCTCACGTCGATGAGGCGCAACGATGGCCGGCTCATCCTCGATGCAGCGCATCACGTTTCGCGCGAAATCCGGCGAGAGTCCACGCTCATCCCGCAGCACGTCCCCGATCAGGCAGAAGTTTTCCCATTCCCGTCGAAGCGCCCCATCCCGCTTGAGCGATTCGAACATTCGGGATGAAGCCTCATCGTCGAGGGCGCCATCCAGCAGGGCAGAAACCTTTTCTTTCATCGTCTTACCACCTCTTGTTCGGAGCCGTGTCGAGCAACGGCCTGAGCTTTTCTGAAATTGCTTCCCGGGCGCGGAAGATCCGCGACCGGACGGTGCCGATTGGGCATTCCATGATCGAGGCGATCTCTTCGTAACTCAAACCTTCGATCTCCCGTAAAACGATCGCCGTTCTCAATTCCTCAGGCAAGGCCTCCATCGCCACATTGACGGTATCCCCGATCTGCTTGGTCATCAGCAGCCGCTCCGGAGTGTTGATATCGCGCAACTGATCCCCATCCTCGAAGGTTTCAGCTTCGTCGGAATCGAAATCGGTTGAGGTTGGAGCGCGACGGCCTTGCGAAACGAGGAAGTTCTTGGCGGTGTTGATCCCGATACGATACAGCCAGGTATAAAAAGCGCTGTCTCCCCGGAAGGACGGCAGGGCGCGATACGCCTTGATGAACGTTTCCTGGGCGACATCCTCCACTTCGGCGGGATCTCGGATCAATCTCGACAACAGCCGGGCGAGCTTGCGCTGATACTTGGTGACCAGCAGGCCGAAAGCCTGTTTGTCACCGCGTTGGACGCGCTCGACCAGCAGCTGGTCAATTTCGCGATCACTCATGGTCGGGAAAGGGCTACCTCGTAAGGCGTGACCCGGTCGGTCACAGCCCCGCAGTATACCTTGTGCGTCCTGCTTCCCTGCCAAAGTACTGAGGTTGACCGCATCGTCTGGCGCATAGTTCAGTCGCCCAAAGGGTTTTGTTGGCGTCTGCAGGGCAGATTGCACGTGCTATAGTCGGCCATCCGAACTATCGCCCCCCGCGGAATTCCGAAGTGACCGCTTTTGACGTGCTCATTCTGGGCAGCGGCCTCGCCGGCCAATCACTCGCCCTTCGTCTCGCAGACACCCTGAAGGTCGCCCTCGTCACCAAACGCACGCTCGAAGACAGCGCCAGCGCCTGGGCGCAAGGCGGCATCGCCGCGGTGCTCGACCCCACCGACAGCACGGAAGCCCACATCGCCGACACCCACACGGCCGGGGCAGGGCTGTGTTCCAAGAAGGCCACCCGCTTCGTCGTCGAGAACGGCCCCCGCGCCATTCAATGGCTGATCGACCACGGCGTACCCTTCACCACCGATGCCGCATCGCCGATCGGCTATCACCTCACCCGCGAAGGCGGTCACGGCCACCGCCGGGTCATCCACGTGGCCGACGCCACCGGCGCCGCGGTGCAGGCCACGCTGACCGAACAGGTCCGCGCCCATCCGAACATCCAGATCTTCGAGCAGCACATCGCCGTCGACCTCATCATCGGCCACAAGATCGGCCGCCCCGAGGCCGGCTGCCTTGGCGCCTACGTCCTCGACATCGCCAACGACGAAGTGCGCACCTTTGCGGCACGTCACACGGTGCTCGCCACCGGCGGCGCGGGCAAGGTCTACCTCTACACCACCAACCCCGACACCGCCACTGGCGACGGGGTGGCCATGGCCTGGCGGGCCGGCTGCCGGGTGTCGAACATGGAGTTCATCCAGTTCCACCCCACCTGCCTGTACCACCCGCAAGCCAAGTCCTTCCTGATCTCCGAAGCCGTCCGCGGCGAAGGCGGCCTGCTGCGCCGCCCCGACGGCAGCCGCTTCATGCCCGAGCACGACAGCCGGGAAGAACTGGCCCCCCGCGACATCGTGGCCCGCGCCATCGACTTCGAAATGAAGAAGCACGGCCTCGACTGCGTCTTCCTGGACATCAGCCACAAGCCGGCCGATTTCCTGCGGGAACACTTCCCCAACATCCTGGCCCGCTGCGCCGAACTGGGCATCGACATCACCCAGCAGCCAATCCCGGTCGTGCCGGCCGCGCACTACTCGTGCGGCGGCATCGTCACCGACCTGCGCGCCCGCACCGACGTGCCCGGCCTTTACGCCGTTGGCGAAACGGCCTGCACCGGCCTGCACGGCGCCAACCGGCTGGCCAGCAACTCGCTGCTCGAATGCCTGGTGTACGGCGAGGCCGCCGCCAGCGACATCCTCGCCAACCCGCGCCCGCACGCTGCCGAACTGCCCCAGTGGGACGAAAGCCGCGTGACCGATGCCGACGAATCCATCGTGATCTCCCACAACTGGGAAGAGCTGCGGCGTTTCATGTGGGACTACGTGGGGATCGTCCGCACCAACAAGCGGCTCCAGCGGGCCCAGCACCGCATCCGCCTGCTGGCACGCGAGATCGACGAGTTCTACAGCAACTTCCGGGTCAGCAACGATCTCATCGAACTGCGCAACCTGGTAGTCACGGCCGATCTCATCGTCCGCAGCGCCCTCAAGCGCAAGGAAAGCCGTGGCCTGCACTGCAGCCGCGACTACCCCACTACCCTGCCCGCAGCCCGCGACACCATCATCCGCCCCGGCCGCAGCAAGACCGGCTAGGCCTTCTCCACGCCACGCCCTGCAACAGGCCCGGCTCTCAGCCGGGCCCATATCTGCAGCCGTCGCCACGCCTCGGGCGTGGCCTGATCGCGCATCACGAGCAGCGTACCGCCACGGCCACCGCCCTGCCTTGGCCAGACCAGCCAGACTGCAAAAGGCGTCACCGTCGTTTCAGACCCCAGCCTCAGACGGCGCTCGGCAGCACCATCAGGGTCGATCAGCAGATCACCTTCCGATGCCAGCCCCAGGCGCGTCCCCGCCTTCCGCCACTGCGTCCAAAACCGGACACACGAGCCGACAATCACGGCCAGCCCGCCCAACCACACCATCGGCTCGACGCTGAACCCCAATGAAAAAGCCGCCACGACATGCATCCCCGTCACAAGAACGAGGAGCAGCCGGGACGGCTTGATTTCAATGACTGTCACGATGCACGGAAATCCGTGCCGCGCACTCAGACCTTGCGGAACACCAGCGTGCCGTTGGTGCCGCCAAAGCCGAAGTTGTTCTTCACGGCGATGTCGATCTTCATGTCGCGCGCCACGTTGGCACAGTAGTCGAGATCACACTCCGGGTCCTGCTCGAAGATATTGATCGTCGGCGGGGAGATCTGGTTATAGACCGCCAGCGAGGTGATCACCGACTCGAGACCACCTGCACCACCGAGGAGGTGACCGGTCATCGACTTGGTGGAGTTCACCACCAGCTTCTTGGCAACATCCGCACCGAAGGCCAACTTGATCGCTTCGGTTTCGTTCTTGTCGCCAAGGGGCGTCGAGGTACCGTGGGCATTGAGGTACTGCACGTCGTCGGCATTGATGCCGGCGTTCTGCAGCGCATTCACCATACTGCGGCGGGGACCATCGGTATCCGGCGCAGTCATGTGATAAGCGTCGCCGCTCATGCCGAAACCAGCGATCTCGGCGTAGATGCGGGCACCGCGCTTCACGGCGTGCTCGTATTCCTCGAGCACCAGTACACCCGCACCTTCGCCCAGGACGAAGCCATCGCGGTCCTTGTCCCACGGACGGCTGGCCGTCGCGGGATCGTCGTTGCGGGTGGACAGCGCCTTCGCCGAAGCAAAGCCACCGACAGCCAGCGGCGTCACCGTCGATTCGGCGCCACCACAGACCATCACGTCCGCATCACCGTACTCGATCATGCGGGCGCTCATGCCGATCGCGTGCAGACCGGTGGTACAGGCCGTGACGACAGCAAGATTGGGGCCCTTCATCCCGAACATGATCGACAGGTTGCCGGAGATCATGTTGATGATGGTGCCGGGAATGAAGAACGGAGAAATTTTGCGAGGACCACCGCCGAGGAAATCGTCGTGGGTGTCCTCGATCATCGGCAAGCCGCCGATGCCGGAACCGATATTGACACCAATGCGGTGAGCATTGGCGTCGGTTACCTCGATGCCCGAATCGCGGATGGCCTGGATGCCTGCCGCAAGACCGTAATGGATGAAGATATCCATACGGCGCGCCTCTTTCGGGGAAAGATAGGCGCTGACATCGAAGCCCTTGACCTCGCCGGCAATCTTCGCCGAAAAGGCAGAGGTGTCGAAACGGGTAATCTGAGCGATGCCGGAACGGCCATTGACAATGGCGTCCCAGGTTTCAGGTACGGTATTACCGACCGGCGTGATGGCGCCAAGGCCGGTGACGACAACTCTGCGTCGGGTCAAGGCAGGCTCCTGCGAATCTTACTTCTTCAGGTGGGCGGAGACGTAGTCGATCGCCTGCTGAACGCTGGTGATCTTCTCGGCTTCTTCGTCGGGGATCTCGCACTCGAATTCTTCTTCGAGGGCCATCACCAGCTCGACGGTATCGAGGGAGTCGGCACCCAGATCGTCGACGAAGGACGATTCGTTCTTGATTTCGGCTTCGTTGACACCGAGTTGTTCGGCGACGATCTTCTTGACACGAGCTTCGATATTTTCCATGTAGCAACTCCTTCGCTGATTGAGCGGGGTGAATTCAAAACCCCCGCATTCTACCAAAAACGCGCACCCTCGCCAGTCCGGCGAGGATTACGCCATGTACATGCCGCCATTCACGTGCAGGGTAGCTCCCGTCACGTAGGATGCGGCGGGCGACGCCAGGAAGCCGACCACCGAGGCGATCTCCTCCGGCTTGCCGAGACGACCGAGGGCAATCTTGCCCTGCAGGGCCTCGCGCTGGGCGTCTGGGAGCTCCTTGGTCATGTCGGTGTCGATGAACCCCGGCGCGACGCAATTGACGGTGATGTTGCGGCTGCCGAGCTCCTGGGCCAGCGCCCGGCTCATGCCGGCCACGCCCGCCTTGGCGGCGGCGTAGTTGGCCTGGCCGGGGTTGCCGGAGCTGCCGACCACCGAGGTGATGTTGATGATGCGGCCGTTACGGGCCTTCATCATGCCACGCATGACGAGGCGCGACATGCGGAACACCGACTTGAGGTTGGTGTCGAGCACCGCATCCCATTCGGCATCCTTCATGCGCATCGCCAGGTTGTCGCGGGTGATGCCGGCGTTATTGACCAGCACCAGCACCGGGCCGAGGCTCTTCTCGATCTCGGAGATGGCGGCCTCACAGGCCGCTGCGTCGGTCACGTCGAGGGCGAGGCCACGACCGGCAATGCCGGCGGCTTCAAGCCCGGCCTGGATGTCGGCGGCACCGGCCTCGGACGTGGCCGTACCGACCACCGTCGCGCCAAGCCGGCCCAGTTCGAGGGCGATGGCCCGACCGATACCACGGGAAGCGCCGGTGACCAGCGCAACCTGCCCCTGCAAAACCTGACTCATGCTGCCCCCGTCGTCTGGAGAATGTCTGCGAGGCTGGCCGCGTCGGCAATCGCGCCGCCCTGCAGGCTGCCTTCAATGCGCTTGGTCATGCCGGCCAGGACCTTGCCCGGACCGCACTCGAAAACGTGGGTCGCGCCACGGCGGGCGATGTCCTGCACGGTCTCGATCCAGCGCACCGGCGAATAGGCCTGACGCACCAGCGCATCCTTGATGCGGGCCGGGTCGGTCTCGACGGCCACATCCACGTTGTTGAGCACGGCGATGGCCGGCACCTTGATCTCGATCTCGGCCAGACGCAGCGCCAGTCGCTCGGCGGCCGGCTTCATCAGTGCACAATGGAAGGGCGCGCTCACCGGCAGCAGCACGGCGCGCTTGGCGCCCTTGGTCTTCGCGACGGCCATGGCACGTTCGACGGCAGCACGGGCACCGGCGATGACGATCTGGCCGGGGGAGTTGAGGTTGGCGGCGGAGACGACCTCGCCCTGGGCGGCTTCGGCACAGGCTTCGGCAGCGGCGGGTTCATCGAGACCGAGCAGCGCAGCCATCGCACCCTCACCGGCCGGGACGGCTTCCTGCATGGCCTGGGCGCGCAGCCGCACCAGCTTGACGGCCTCCTGGAAATCCAGCGCACCCGCGGCAACCAGCGCGGAATATTCGCCAAGGCTGTGACCGGCGACGAGGCTCGGGGCAGCACCGCCACGGGCGATCCACTCGCGATACACGGCGACACCGGCGGTGAGCATCAGCGGCTGGGTGTTGACGGTCTGTGCCAGCAACTCTGCGGGGCCGTCGGCAACCATCTGCCACAGGTCCTCGCCAAGGGCGGCGGAGGCTTCGGCGAAGGTGTCGCGGATCACCGCGGAGTCACCATAAGCCGCCATCATGCCGACCGACTGGGAGCCCTGGCCCGGAAAAACGAAAGCGAAATTCATCATCCCATCCTTGAATGACTGTACTGCTTAAAACTCGAGGAGCGCGGCGCCCCAGGTGAAGCCACCGCCCACGCCTTCGAGAAGAATCTTGTGACCACGCTGGATGCGGCCGTCGCGCACGGCGAGGTCGAGCGCCAGCGGAATCGACGCCGCCGAGGTGTTGCCATGCTCGCTGACGGTGGCGATGACCTTCTCGGTCGGCACACCCAGCCGCTTGGCGGTGGCCTGCATGATGCGGATGTTGGCCTGGTGGGGAATCAGCCAGTCCACGTCGTCGATGGTGAGACCGGCTTGATCGACCACCTCGCGCGCCACGTCACTCAGCACCTTGACCGCAAACTTGAAGACCGCCTGGCCATCCATGCGGAGGAAGGGGTCGCCGGTGATGCCACCGCGATTGACCTGACCCGGCACGCACAGGATGCCGTTGTGGCTACCATCGGCGTGCAGCGCGGTGGCGAGGATGCCGGGCTTGTCGGACGCCTCCAGCACCACGGCGCCTGCGCCATCGCCGAACAGCACGCAGGTGCCACGGTCGTTCCAGTCGAGGATGCGCGAGAAGACTTCGGCGCCCACGACCAGCGCACGCTTGTGGCTGCCCGAGCGGATGAACTTCTCGGCGGTCGAGAGGGCGTAGGCGAAACCGGTGCATACCGCCTGCAGGTCGAAAGCGGCGCCGCCATTGACGATGCCCAGCTTTGACTGCAGCAGCGCGGCGGTGCTCGGGAAGATGTAATCCGGCGTGGAGGTGGCGACGATGATCAGGTCGATGTCGGCCGGCTGACAGCCCGCGGCGGCAATCGCCCGGGTGCTCGCCTCATAGGCCAGTTGGCTCGCCGTGACATCGGGCTCGGCCAGGTGACGCCGGCAGATGCCGGTGCGTTCGACAATCCATTCGTCCGAGGTATCGATACCCCGGGCCACCAGATCGTTGTTGCTGACGGGCGCACCGGGCAGAAAGCTGCCGGTTCCGATCACTCGCGCATGAATCATGCCGCAGGCCTTTCACGTTCCATTCGTTCGCTGATCCGCTCGATGAGCCTGTTGCGCGCGGCTTCCGCCGCCCGCCAGAGCGCCTGTTCAAAGGCGAAGGCATCGGCCGAGCCGTGACTCTTCACCACCACACCGCGCAGCCCCAGCAGGGCCGCGCCGTTGTAGCGGCGGGAATCCACCTTGTGCTTGAACCCCTTGAGGGCCGACATCGCAAAGAATGCCGCCAGCTTGGTGATCCAGTTGCGGGAGAACTGTTCGCGCAGGAAGGTCGCCATCATGTGGGCGAGGCCTTCCGAGGTCTTGAGCGCCACGTTGCCGACAAAGCCGTCGCAGACGACCACGTCGACCGTGCCCTTGTAGATGTCGTTGCCTTCGACGTTGCCGTAGAAGTTGAGCCCGCTGTTGCGCAGGAGCTCACCGGCCTGTTTGACGATCTCGTTGCCCTTGATGTCTTCTTCGCCGATGTTGAGCAGGCCGACGCTGGGCCGCTCGTTGTGCTCGACGGCCGCCACCAGCATCGCGCCCATGATGCCGAACTGGAGCAGATGCTCGGCGGAGCAATCGACGTTGGCACCCAGATCGAGCATGTGGGTGAGGCCGCGCATGCTCGGCAGCGTGCTGCAGATCGCCGGGCGGTCGATGCCAGGGAGGGTCTTGAGGACGAACCGGGAGATCGCCATCAGCGCACCGGTATTGCCGGCGGACACGGCCGCCTGGGCATCGCCCGACTTGACCAGATCCACCGACACGCGCATCGATGAATCCTTCTTGTTGCGCATGGCGAGCGCCGGCGGCTCGTCCATGCCGACGACTTCCGACGCCGGATGCACGCGCAGGCGCTCACCGAATTCCTGGAGCGCGCCACCCAGATGAGGCTCAATGGCCTCCGGGCGACCGACCAGGAGAATTCGGGCATCGCGATCAGCGCGCAAAAAATGCAGCGCGGCCGGAACCGTTACCGAAGGGCCGTGATCGCCCCCCATGCAGTCAATGGCCAGGGTGACAGTCATTCGGCGCTAAACGGAGAGAAATGGGTGGACAAGTTGTGAAAACGGCGCGACCGCCCGAAGGCGTCGCGCCGTCTGGCAACCAGGAGAATTACTCGCCCTTGGCCTTGGCAACCTTCTTGCCACGATAGACGCCGGACGGCGAAACGTGGTGGCGCAGGTGGACTTCGCCGGTGGTCGGCTCGACGGCCAGCGGGGGCGCAACCAGGAAATCGTGGGAACGATGCATACCGCGCTTGGACGGGGACTTCTTGTTCTGTTGAACGGCCATGAAAAACTCCTTGAGGAATACTTAAACCTTGCCGCGCAACTGACGCAGAACGGCGAAGGGCGAAATCTCTTCATCAACACCGGCCTTGACCGGCGGATCGCAATCATCGTGACGTGGCACCAGAGGCAAGGCCAGCAACACCTCGTCCTCGACCAGCGCCAGGAGGTCCGTGAGCGGTTCAACCTCGAGGGCGTCTTCCGCATCGTTTTCGAGCTCATCTTCCGGCGGCGCTTCGCCGGGACGGAGGAGCAGAAGACGATTTTCCACTTCACAGGGCCACTGCAGGGCCTCAAGACAGCGCTGACACTGAAGAACCAGACTTCCCCGGATCCACAGATCGACGTGGAGCTTGCCCTCGCCGTCACGCTCGCCCTGAAACCCGAAAGCCACCGTTCCGGCGGGTTCCAGCACAGACTCGGCAACACGGCCGAGCCGGGATACCGGCACCTCGCCCTCAAGGCGGCGCCCATCTCTGGCCAACGCCCGAAGGTCGATCACGAAGCTTTCTTGCGACATAAGAGCGGCATGATATTATTTTCGGCTCCCTGTGTCAAAACTCTGCAAAGCGGCCGACGGCACTTTTCACGCCGCAGCACCCCGATCGATGAAACTCGTTCTTGCTTCCACGTCGGCGTATCGCCGCGAACTCCTCCAGCGCTTCAACCTGCCCTTCGAAGTTGCCCGCCCCGACATCGACGAGAGCCCGCTGCCCGGCGAACCCCCCCGCAGCACCGCCGAGCGCCTCGCCATCGAAAAGGCCCGCGCCGTGGCCGGCAACTTTGCCGACGCGCTGATCATCGGCAGCGACCAGGTGGCCGCGATGGGCGACATCCGCTTCGGCAAGCCCGGCACCGTCGAACGCGCCGTGGCGCAGCTCAAGCAGATGAGCGGCCAGACCGTGATCTTCCACACCGCGCTGGCGCTCCTCAACACGACAACGGGCGAAGCGCAGATCGACGTCGTGCCGACCGAGGTGCGCTTTCGCACCCTCAGCGATGACGAGATCGTCCGCTATGTAGAAAAGGAGCGCCCCCTCGACTGCGCTGGCAGCGCCAAGTCGGAAGGCCTGGGCATCACCCTCCTCGACGCCCTTTCCGGCGACGACCCCAACGCCCTCGTCGGCCTGCCGCTGATCGCCCTGGCCCGCATGCTGCGCCACGAAGGCGTCGCCCTGCCGTGACGACCGCCGCCGGCAAGCTCTACCTGATTCCGGTCAGCCTGGGCGAGGCGCCCCTCGCCCTCACCACGCCGACCGAAGTCGGCATGCGGGCCCGCAGCCTCGATTACTTCGTCGTCGAGAACGCCAAGACCGCCCGCGCCGAACTCAAGCGCTTCGAGCACCCCAGGCCGCTACGCGACCTCGACATCCGCGAGCTGCCCGAAAACCCGGGCCCGGCCGATCTTGATGGCCTGCTGGCGCCGATCAGGAACGGGCTCGACTGCGGATTGATGTCCGAGGCCGGCTGCCCGGCGGTGGCTGACCCCGGCGCCCTGCTGGTCAGCCGCGCCCACGAGGCCGGCATCCAGGTGGTGCCGATGGTCGGCCCGTCGTCGCTGTTGCTGGGCCTGATGGCCTCCGGCCTCAACGGGCAGAGCTTCGCCTTCCACGGCTACCTGCCCATCGACGAGGAGGCGCGCAAGCGTCGCCTGCGCGAACTGGAAGCCGAATCCGCCAGATTCTCGCGCACCCAGCTGTTCATCGAGACACCCTACCGCAACGACCGGATGTTCGAGGCGCTCAAGCAGGCCTGCGGACCCGAGACCCGCCTGTGCGTCGCCCGGGATCTCACCACCGCGGACGAATGGATTGTCACCAAGCGGATCGCCGACTGGAAGAAGGCGCCCGCGCCGGATCTGGCCAAGCGCCCGACGGTCTTCCTACTACTCGCCAGCTAGCCGCAGCGCTCGGTCGGCGAAACTCAGTCGGCGAGAAACACCCCGCCATCCCGCTCCACCACCGGCAGCATCTCCAGCCGACCACCCCGGCACGGGCCTTCGACGCACGCACCGCTCTCGGGCCGGTACAGGGCGCCGTGGGTGGCGCAGATCAGATACAACCCGTCGCTGTCGAAGAAGCGTCCGGGCTGCCAGTCGAGCTCGACCGCCACGTGGGCGCAGCGGTTGAAGTAGGCGTAGACCTTGCCCCGGAAACGCACCGCAAAGGCCGCCACATCCCGGCCGCCCCGCTGCACCACGAAGCGCACGCCGTCGCCGCCATCGACGAGATCGGCCGACACGCAGATCAACCGTTGGCCTCCAGCCACGCCCGAAGCCCGGCCGGCGTGTCGATGCACGCCACCGGCGACTCGGCCACCAGCTGATCGACCGGATGGGCGCCAAAACTCACGGCCAGCCCATCCACACCGGCGTTCTTCGCCATCAGCAGGTCGTGGGTCGTGTCGCCGATCATCAGACAGGTTTCGGCCATCACGCCCAGCTCGGCCATCAGCTCGAACAGCATCGCCGGATGGGGCTTCGAGAAGCACTCGTCGGCGCAGCGCGTGGCGTGGAAATACTTGCCCAGCCCGGTAAAACCGAGCGCCCGGTCGAGCCCCTTGCGGCTCTTGCCGGTCGCCACCGCCAGCAGATGACCGCGGGCGTGGAGATCGGCGATCAGCGCCTGGGTGCCGTCAAACAGCGTCAGCTCGTGATCGCTGGACAGATAGTGATGGCGGTAGCGCTCGACCATCTTCGGATAGTCGGATTCGGGCAATTCCGGCACCGCATGGTGCAGCGCGTCCTGGAGACCGAGGCCGATCACGTGACGCGCCCGGGCGTCGGAAGGCGGCGGCAGGCCCAGATCGGCGCTGGCAGCCTGGATCGCCTGGACGATGGCAGCGGCCGAATCCATCAGCGTGCCATCCCAGTCGAAGACGATCAGTTCGTAGCGTTGCGGTCTAGCCATATTCCCGCTCCCGGGTTTGTTCGACGACGGCGAGGAAGCCATCCAGTTCGGCCGGCAGCGGCGCCGCAAGTTCGATCTGCTGATCGGTGAGCGGATGGCGGAAGGCGAGCTTTGCCGCGTGCAGGAACATCCGCCCCAGCCCTTCCTTCTCGAGCTGCTTGTTGAGGGCGAAGTCGCCGTACTTGTCGTCGCCGCACAAGGGAAAGCCCGCATGGGTGAGATGTACCCGGATCTGGTGGGTGCGGCCGGTCTTCAGCTCGACCTCCAGCAGACTGTAGCCCGCCCAGCGCCGCACCAGGCGCACGATGCTGTGGGCCGGCTTGCCTTCGCGATTCACGCTCACCCGCCGCTCGCCGTTTTCCAGCAGATATTTGAGGAGCGGCTGCTTGATGTGCTGCTGGGCGTTCAGCCAGCGCCCGGAGACGAGCGTGAGATAACGCTTCTGCACCTTGCCGTCACGCATCATGTCGTGGAGCACCGTGAGCGCGCTGCGCTTCTTGGCGACGATCAACAGGCCCGAAGTCTCCCGGTCGAGGCGATGCACCAGTTCGAGGAACTTCGCCTCCGGCCGCTGGCGCCGCAGCTGTTCGATCAGGCCAAAGCTCACCCCGCTGCCGCCATGCACCGCCAGCCCGGCGGGCTTGTCGAGCACCAGCAGCGCGTCGTCCTCGTAGGCGATGTCGAAGGGCTTGCCCATGGGCACCGGCGCGGCGTTTTCCTTCTCGGCGATGCGGATCGGCGGGATGCGCACTTCGTCCCCGATCTGCACGCGATAGGTCTGATCCACCCGACGGCTATTGACCCGCACCTCGCCGCTTCTCAGGATGCGGTAGATGTGACTCTTCGGCACGCCCTTGCAGACGCGCACCAGAAAATTGTCGATGCGCTGACCGGCGCTCGCGTCGTCGACGCGCTCGTGGCGCACTGCGGGAGCTTTACTCAAGGCCATCGTTTTGAAATATACTGTTGAGCGGTTTTTTCGGTCCTGATGCGTCGCGCCCGCCAGAAGCGTGTTGTCATGTGAATCAACACCGGCCCGCGCCGCCCCAGAGCGACTCTGTGCAGAGGACTCCAAGCCGAGTTATCCGGCACCCTCACCGCTCCCGAAAAACCAAAGGAAGGTCCGTCGCCGGACAAAAAGAGGGCGATGGTACTTTATTCGACAATAAACTTGTACCAATTGCGCGCAGGCGCACACGCAGATTGACGGCCCTGAACCGGGGCCGCGGAGCATTCCCTGCAAGCCGGCCCGAGGTCGCAACGCCATACGCCGTCGTACCCGATCGTACGCACGCCGTTCCAGCCTTGCGAGACCAGGCGAAGCTGCAGGCACTTCGCAGCCTCCGGGGCGCATGAACGCACCGTGCCGGACAGACCGGCGCCCGTACTGAGGATCGGCAACGCACTGAGAGTGCGCTGCGCTCCGGAAGCCCGGGCCCGACGAATTCCGCCACGTTGTTCCGGCGCCCCAAGCATCAGATGCGGTTCAGGGTGCGATAGACGAATCCCGCCCACCCACTTTAGTTTGATTTTCCCTTGATGAAGGATCGGTTCGATCACGCCAAACTAAATCACCGCAACTGAGCGGTGGTGCGGTTCGTCCTGCCCGTGTGCCACGCGGGAGAAGAAGACGAATGAAGCGAATGCTCTTCAATGCAACGCAGGCCGAGGAACTCCGCGTTGCCATTGTCGATGGTCAGAAACTCATTGACCTCGACATTGAATCGGCCGCCAAGGAACAACGCAAAAGCAACATCTACAAAGCCGTCATCACGCGCATCGAGCCCAGCCTCGAAGCCGCGTTTGTCGACTATGGTGCCGAGCGCCACGGCTTTCTGCCGTTCAAGGAAATCTCCCGCGCCTACTTCCAGCCTGGTGTCGAAGCCAGCCGTGCGTCCATCAAGGAAGCCCTGAAGGAAGGCCAGGAACTGATCGTCCAGGTCGAGAAGGACGAACGTGGCAACAAGGGCGCCGCCCTCACCACCTTCGTCTCGCTGGCCGGCCGCTACCTCGTGCTGATGCCCAACAACCCCCGCGGCGGTGGCGTTTCGCGCCGTGTCGAGGGTGACGAGCGCGCCGAGCTGCGCGACGTGATGGACCAGCTCGAAGTGCCCGGCGGCATGAGCCTGATCGCCCGCACCGCCGCCATCGGCCGCAACGCCGAAGAGCTGCAATGGGACTTGAACTACCTCCTGCAACTGTGGCGCGCCATCGACGGCGCCGCCCAGTCCCAGGAAGGCGCGTTCCTGATCTACCAGGAAGGCAGCCTCGTGATCCGCGCGATCCGCGACTACTTCCAGCCCGACATCGGCGAGATCCTGATCGACACCGACGACGTCTATGAGCAGGCGCGCCAGTTCATGGCCCACGTCATGCCGCAGAACGTCGGCCGCGTGAAGCGCTACCACGACGACGTGCCGCTTTTCTCGCGCTTCCAGATCGAACACCAGATCGAATCCGCCTACTCGCGTCAGGTGAGCCTGCCCTCCGGCGGCGCCATCGTGATCGACCACACCGAAGCCCTGGTGTCCGTCGACGTGAACTCCGGCCGCGCCACCCGCGGTGCCGACATCGAGGAAACCGCGTTCAAGACCAACTGCGAAGCCGCCGACGAAGTGGCCCGTCAGCTGCGCCTGCGCGACCTTGGCGGCCTGATCGTCATCGACTTCATCGACATGGAGTCCCAGAAGAACCAGCGCGAGGTCGAGAACCGCCTGCGCGACGCCCTGCGCTACGACCGCGCCCGCGTCCAGACCGGCAAGATCAGCCGCTTCGGCCTGCTCGAGCTGTCCCGCCAGCGTCTGCGCCCGGCCCTCGCCGAGACCAGCTACATCCCGTGCCCGCGCTGTAACGGCACCGGCCACATCCGCAGCACCGAGTCGTCCGCGCTGCACATCCTGCGCATCCTCGAAGAAGAGGCCATGAAGGACAACACCGGCGCCCTGCACTGCCAGGTTCCGGTGGATGTCGCCACCTTCCTCCTCAACGAGAAGCGCGACGACATCGCAAAGATCGAGATCCGCCACAAGGTCAGCCTGGTGCTGATCCCCAACCGCCATCTCGAAACCCCGCAGCACGAGATCGTCCGCCTGCGCCACGACCAGCTCAACCTGGAAGAGAGCGCCGTCCCGAGCTATCGCATGGCCACCAAGCCGGCCGACGAAACCTACACCCCGCCGTCGGCCAACACCGACCGCCCGGCCCGCCAGGAAGCCGCCGTCAAGGGCATCACTCCCGACCAGCCGGCCCCGGTTGTCGAACCCAAGGTTGCCGCCCCGGCACCGGCCCCGGTGCCGGAAAGCCAGCCGGGCCTGCTGTCCCGCATCTTCGCCTTCTTCCGCGGCGAGAAGCCCGCCGCTGCGCCGGCCCCGGTGGTTGCCCAACCGGAACCCCAGCGTCGCGAATCCCGCGGCCGCAACGAACGCAACGGTCGCCGTGACGGTGGCCGTGGCCGCCGCGACGGTCAGCGCGAAGAGCGTGGCGAACGTGGCGAGCGCGCCGAACGTGGCGAACGCGAAGGTCGCGACACCAACCGCAGCGCCGCCGCCCCCGAAGCCCAGGCCGAGGCCCGCGAAAAGCCCCAGCGCCAGCGTGGCGAACGCCAGGAACGCGGTGAGCGTCAGGAGCGCGCCGAGCGCCCCGAACGCGAAGGCCGTAACGGCGAGCGTGCAGAGCGCGCCGAACGTGGCGAACGCGGCCGCAACCGTAACGGCCAGGCCGCCAAGCCTGCCGCCGAAGCCGAAGGCATCGTCGCCAGCGCCGAGCAGCTGACCGCCGTCGCCGCCGTGGCTGCCGTCTCCACCCCCGAAGGTGCAGCTCCGGCTGCCGCCGATGGCGAAGCCGGCGCCGAACGCAGCCGCCGCGGTCGTCGTGGCCGTCGCGGTGGTCGTCGCAACGAGGAAGGCACCAGCACCGAAGCCGCCGCCCAGGGCGAACTGGAAATCGGCGATCAGGCCCAGCCCGCCGCCGAAGCCGTCCAGGCCGAAGCCGCACCTGCCGTGACCGAAGCCGCTCCGGCCGAAGCCACCCCGGCGCCGGTCGTCGCCGAAGCCCCGGCAGTGGTCGAGACCGCTCCGGTCGTCGAAGCCGCCCCGGCTGCCGAAGTGACCGAAGCCGCCGTCGAGGCTGCGCCTGCCGAAGTGGCCGTGGCCGAAACCCCGGTTGTCGAGGCTGTCGTCGAAGCCGCCCGGCCGGTGATCGCCGAAGTGCAGGCCGAAGCCGCGCCGGCACCGGTGGCTGAAGCTGGCAGTCTGATCGAACAGGTTGCTGCCGCCGCCCGTGAAGCCGAGACCACCCCGGTGGTCGAAGCGCCGGTCGAAGTGGTCGCCCAACCGGTGGCTGTCGAGGCCGCGCCGGTGGTTGTCGAAACCATCGCAGCGCCGGTCGAGGCCGTGGTGGAACCCGTCGCTGCAGCCGAGCCCGTCGCCGCCCCGGCGCCGAGCGCACCGGCTGATCTCTCCGTCGCCCTTGAAGAAAGCGGCCTGGTGCTGATCGAAACCCGTTCGGATGCGACGAAGTCCTTCCAGCCGGAGCAAGCCCCTGCGCAGCCCCTCGGCCGCCGCCGCCGCGCCCCGGCCGTCGTGGCTGAAGAGCCGCTGGTCCAGGTGGAAACCGGGCCGAAGTAACCCCGGCACCACCCAGCAAAAAGGCCAACCCCTCGGGGTTGGCCTTTTCGTTTGTAGCTGCAGCACCGGACAAACCGGCGCAGCCGGGCGGTCAGACAGCCGACTGGCGGCGGCGCTCCACCTCGGGGCGGATCTCCTCGATCAGCCCCTGCACGGCGTCCTCGCACATGTCGAGCACCGCGTCGAAGCCGGTGAGGCCGCCGTAGTACGGGTCCGGTACATCATCGCGGCGATGACGCTGGGCAAAACTCATGAACATGCGCACCTTGTGCTTGCAGCCTTCGGGCGCGCGATCGCGCAGGTAGTGAAAGTGATCCCGGTCCATCGCCAGCAGCAGGTCGAACTCGGCGTAGTCCTTGGGCTGGACCTTGCGGGCGCGCAGACGGGAAAGATCGTAGCCTCGCCTCAGGGCCGCAGTCTGGGTGCGGGGATCGGGCGCCTCGCCCGCGTGATAGCCCTGGATGCCCGCCGAATCGACGCCGACCGCGCTATCCATCCCGGCCATCGCCAACCAGCGACGTGCAACGCCCTCTGCTGTCGGCGACCGGCAGATATTGCCGGTGCAGACGAATAGTATTTTCATTATGGGTGTCCCTCCTGCCGGCAATTTAAACAGCCGGCGGGCGGAACGTACAAGAGCAAGCACCAATTTTCGAATCTCTCAGCCTGTGGCGTTCGGTCGGGACCCGCCGGGCAGATCGTGGGCGTCGGCCCCGAATGCCTGCTGGCGCAGCCGGAAGAGCTTGTCGCGGGCAGCCGCGGCTTTCTCGAATTCCAGGTTGCGGGCGTGTTCCTGCATTTCCTTCTCGAGCTGGCGGATGGTCTTCGCCAGTGCTTTCTCATCAAGGGCCGCGTAGTCGCTCCGGGCCTCCCCGGCGGACGTCGCATCTGCCTCCGATCCTGCATCATAGACACCGTCGATGATGTCTTTGATGCGTTTTGTCACGGACTTGGGCGTAATCCCGTTCGCCTCGTTGAAGGCGATCTGCCGGGCACGGCGACGCTCGGTTTCGCCGATGGCGGCTTTCATCGAATCGGTGATCCGGTCGGCGTAGAGGATGGCGGTGCCATGCAGGTGGCGGGCGGCACGGCCGATGGTCTGGATCAGCGAACGCTCGGAACGCAGGAAACCTTCCTTGTCCGCGTCGAGGATCGCCACCAGCGACACCTCGGGGATGTCCAGGCCTTCCCGCAGCAGGTTGATGCCCACCAGCACGTCGAACTCGCCCAGGCGCAGGTCGCGGATGATCTCGACCCGCTCGACGGTGTCGATGTCCGAGTGCAGGTAGCGCACCCGGATGCCGTTCTCGGCCAGGTATTCGGTCAGATCCTCGGCCATGCGCTTGGTCAGCACGGTGACGAGGATGCGCTCCTTTACATCGAGGCGCTTCTTGATCTCGCCCAGCAGATCATCCACCTGCGTGGTCGCGGGCCGCACGATGATGATCGGGTCCACCAGGCCGGTCGGGCGCACCACCTGCTCCACCACCTGGCCCTGATGTTCCTTCTCGTAGGCCGCCGGCGTGGCCGAGACGAACACCGTCTGGGGCAGCAGGCGCTCGAACTCCTCGAATTTGAGCGGCCGGTTGTCCAGCGCCGAGGGCAGGCGGAAGCCGTATTCGACGAGGTTCTCCTTGCGCGAGCGGTCGCCCTTGTACATCGCACCCACCTGCCCGATCGACACGTGGGATTCGTCGATGAACATCAGGCCGTCAGCCGGCAGGTAGTCGATCAGCGTCGGCGGCGCGGCGCCGGGCTCGCGGCCTGACAGATGGCGCGAGTAGTTCTCGATGCCCTTGCAGAAGCCCAGCTCGTTGAGCATCTCCAGATCAAAGCGGGTGCGCTGCTCGATGCGCTGGGCCTCGACCAGCTTGCCCTGCTTCTGGAACACCTCGATGCGCTCGCGCAGCTCATCCTTGATGCCCTCGATGGCCTTCAGCACCGTGGCCCGCGGCGTCACGTAGTGGCTCGACGGATACACCGTGAAGCGCACGATCTTCTGCTTGAGGTGGCCGGTAAGCGGATCGAACAGCGTGAGGTGCTCGATCTCGTCGTCGAACATCTCGACGCGCAGCGCGTACTCGGCGTTTTCCGCCGGGAAGATGTCGATCACGTCGCCCCGCACCCGGAAGGTGCCGCGCTTGAAATCCACGTCGGCCCGGTCGTACTGCATCGCCACCAGACGCTGCACCAGATCCCGGTGAGCCATCTGCTCGCCTTCGCGCAGGTGCAGCACCATCGCGTGGTAATCGCCCGGATCGCCGATACCGTAGATGCACGACACCGACGCCACGATCACCACGTCGCGCCGTTCCATCAGGCTCTTGGTGGCCGACAGGCGCATCTGCTCGATGTGCTCGTTGATCGACGAGTCCTTCTCGATGAAGAGGTCCCGCGACGGCACGTAGGCCTCGGGCTGGTAGTAGTCGTAGTAGCTCACGAAGTACTCCACCGCGTTCTCGGGAAAGAACTCGCGGAACTCCGAATACAGCTGCGCCGCCAGCGTCTTGTTGTGAGCCAGCACCAGCGCCGGCCGGCCGCAGCGGGCGATGACGTTGGCCATCGTGTAGGTCTTGCCGGAGCCGGTCACGCCCAGCAGCGTCTGGAACATCAGGCCGTCGCCGATGCCCTCGACGAGCTTCCGGATTGCCTCCGGCTGGTCGCCGCCCGGCGCAAAGGGCTGGTGAAGCCGGAACGGGCTACCCTCGAAAACCACCACGCTCCCGCTACCTGATTGATCGGCCATGATAAAATTTCTGTCTTGAGTCAAACGGTGGCACCCGCAAACCAGGCGGGCAGCCTCGTATTATCACCCAGCGAGCGCCACAAAGCGCCCCGCTCCCTTCGCCCCTTCTGGAGAACCCATGAGCTCTTCGATCTTTGCTGCAGTGGAACTGGCCCCCCGCGATCCGATCCTCGGCCTCAATGAAGCCTTCAACGCGGACACCCGCAGCACCAAGGTCAACCTCGGCGTTGGCGTCTACTTCGACGACAACGGCAAGATCCCCCTGCTCGGCGCCGTCAAGACCGCCGAGAAAGCCCGCCTCGAAGCCGCCCCGCCCCGTGGCTACCAGCCCATCGAAGGCCCGGCCGCCTACAACAACGCCGTGCAGAACCTGCTGTTCGGTGCCGACAGCGCCATCATCCGTGACGGCCGCGTCGTCACCGCCCAGGCCCTCGGCGGCACCGGCGCCCTGCGCATCGGCGCGGATCTCATCAAGCGCGTCGTGCCCGACGCCACCGTCTACATCTCCGATCCGTCCTGGGAAAACCACCGCGCGCTGTTCGAAGCCGCCGGCTTCCCGGTCGACACCTACCCCTACTACAACCCGGAAACCCGCGGCGCCAACGCCGAGGCGATGATCGCCAAGCTGAACAGCCTGCCGGCCGGCTCCGTGATCGTGCTGCACGCCTGCTGCCACAACCCCACCGGCGCCGACCTCACCGAAGCCCAGTGGGCCGAAGTGGTCAAGGCCTGTGCGGCCCGCGGCCTCATCCCCTTCCTCGACATGGCCTACCAGGGCTTCGCCGACGGCATCGAGCCGGACGCCGTCGCGGTCAACCTGTTCTCGGCCTCCGGCCTGTCGTTCTTCGTGTCCAGCTCGTTCTCCAAGAGCTTCTCGCTGTACGGCGAGCGCGTCGGCGCCCTGTCCATCGTCACCCAGAGCAAGGACGAATCCACCCGCGTGCTCTCCCAGCTCAAGCGCGTGATCCGCACCAACTACTCCAACCCGCCGATCCACGGCGGCGCCGTTGTCGCCGCGGTGCTGTCCACCCCCGCCCTGCGCGCCGAGTGGGAAGCCGAGCTGGCCGGCATGCGTGACCGCATCCGCGCCATGCGCACCGGCCTCGTCGAGCAGCTGGCCGCCCGCAAGGTCGACCAGGACTTCTCCTTCGTCATCAAGCAGCGCGGCATGTTCTCCTACACCGGCCTCACCGCCGCCCAGGTCGAGCGCATGAAGGACGAGTTCGGCATCTACGCCGTCGGCACTGGCCGCATCTGCCTGGCCGCCCTCAACAGCAAGAACCTCGACTACGTCGCCGACGCCATCGCCGCCGTGATCAAGGCTTAAGCCATCCTGTTTCACCCGCCCCCGGCTCGCCGGGGGCAAAAAAACGCGCAAAAGGCCTTGACGTAATCAAGGCCGGCTTCTAAAATGCGCGCCTCTGTTCCTCGATAGCTCAGTCGGTAGAGCGCCGGACTGTTAATCCGTAGGTCCCTGGTTCGAGCCCAGGTCGAGGAGCCAGAACAATTTGCGGTGATGTGTTTTGTTGTTTGAAACACGTGACCAACCCGTCAGATCCTCGATAGCTCAGTCGGTAGAGCGCCGGACTGTTAATCCGTAGGTCCCTGGTTCGAGCCCAGGTCGAGGAGCCAAGACAAGCAAGCAGAAAAGCCAATCCGCGAGGGTTGGCTTTTTTGTTGTCTGGTCGATTGCTGGTCCGGGGGCGGCGATGCCGGAGACTGGATCACCCATCGGATGACTTCCGCTCGGCCGTCACCGCCCGATGGCAGCCCCCGCCACTCTTCACTCCATAGGCCCGGCTCTGCTGCGCGCCCGCCCCCCAATGCGACTGCACCCGCGCCCACCCGCTGCCGTGCTCTCGCAGTGGCACTGCGCCTAGAAACACAGCCTCTTCAACGCACTCCCTCGCCCCAAGACCGGCACAGACCGGCGCTCGGGTGGACTTCAAGCGGCTGATCGTTCTTGGTGTCAATCTCGACAAGGGGGTCTATGCAGTACGCCGATTGACACCATCTCAAACAACCAATGCATGGCTAAATCGCTTTAGCGGGCTCCTGTGGGCCCGGTGCGGGGCGGCCCGACTGTTGCTTGACCCGCAGGGACGCTTAAGCTTTTACGGCTGCAGGCGGAGCTTGCGGGATCAGCGCCAGAGCAGTTGCTAGCAGCGAAAGGTGCCAGTCGGTTAAGTTCATTCTGAGTTGCTGCTCATGCTGAGCCTGCTGCACAGAACTCAAGCAAGTATTTTAGGTGTGCGCAGTCTCGGTCGAGCACGCTCATGCGAGACCTAGCCTTTTGCTTGTATCTAGAATAGATTCTCATTGTAAGATGGCATACAAATCAGTCGAGGGCGAGCTGAATGGCGACGTCGAAGCGACGCGGATCCCCCCATTCCAAAAAGCGAAGAACCGAGGTGCCGGGCCAAGCATTAGGCTATGCCCTCCAGTATACGCGTATGACGCAACTCCTCTTGGAGGCGCCCTCCGGGAGCTTTTGCAGCATGGAGTACCTCGACGATGTTGCCCAGCAGCATCCAGACAAAGGCGCGCGCTTGATCCAAAGCAAGAGCGCACTGACGGCCAATCCAGTTGCCGACCGCGCCAAGTCGCTGTGGAAGACGCTATCCAATTGGACGACGTTAGCAACTGGTTCTGATTACGACTTAGAAAAGACGGTCTTCGAGATCTATGTCTCCCGTCCGGTCGGTGGCGGGCTCGTTGAGGCATTCGCCAATGCCCGTACGCTAGAGCAAGCGCGTGAGGCCATTGCGCAAGCGCGCGACACCTTGTGGGGAAAATCGCCAGACTTCGCGTTGAAAAACACTGTGGCAGACGAGATCGCTCCCTATCTGGAGAGCGTGTTTACTGCAGACCCAGCCTGCCTCGAACGGATCATCTGCAACTTCCAGCTGACCCATGGTAGTGGTAGCCCCCAAGCCGACATCGAAGCCGTGATTCGTACTCATCCGGTTTCCCCTTCCAAGGTCGTGGACATCGCCGACCACATGTGCGGAGTAGTGAAGAGGCGGGTGGATGAGTTGTTGGAGGCCGGGCTGCCGGCCGTCATTGCCCGCGACGTGTTCTATGGCTGGTACACCTCCTACCTGCGAAAGATCGATCGAGACACTGTGCTGCTGAGCCGTGCCAAGCCGCCAAGCGAAGAAGAATCCTGCGGTCTATTGCCGAAGATTTTCGTTCAGCAACTGGATCTCATCGGGCTTCCCTTCGAGGATAAGCTAGAGGCCGTGAGCGACTATCTGATGGCCGCCGCCGACCGCACCAACTGGGCCCTCAGCGGGGAAGTCGATGCGTCCTCGTTCGATGATCTGGATGCGGCGCTGAAGCGGAGTTGGAAGAACAAGCGACGCGCCTGTGGCATTGAGCATGGCAGCAAGCCAGGTGATCTGCAGGGACAGATGCTGTACTCCGACTGCATTGGCCTCACCTTGCCCCTACAAGCCATGCAGCCGCCGGATCACTTCATTCCGGGGTGCTTTCACTGGCTCGCCGATGACATGTCGATCGGATGGCATCCAGATTTCGAGCAGCAACTCAAGATCAAAAAGGCCGCGTGACAATGCTGGCTCGGGAAGCGCAGAACATCCAGAATCCGGCGCTCGGTGCTGCCATCCTTTGGCGCTTTTGCTGTGGACATGTCGAAGCGCATCCCGAGGGCGACTTGCCGCGCTTGCCGCTGTTGTTCCTTGTGCTGCCCATTGTTTTGCACGAGGCGACTGCTGAGCTTCTACGGCGCACCCGGCCCAGCTCGGGACTTCGGGCCTTCGCTGCAAAATTCGGGGACTCGCAGATCTCGAAGCAGGATCTGCTCCTCCAGGTCCACGAACGTGCGGTCCGCTGGCGCGCGCTCAGCCTCCAATCGATCGAGCTGGCCTCGGCAGGGCATCTAATCCAGCTCTCTGATGGAGGCGAAGTGATTCCCTTGTCCCATGCCAAGGCACGCGGTCTTCCGGATGAAGTGAAGCAACTCCTGGCCAATGGAGAAAAGCTCGGCGCATGGTGTAGCCAATTGACGCTGCACGAGGTAACGACAACGCTGAAGGTAAAGCTCTGATGTATCTGCAGATCCGCGAAATAGTGCTATGGCCGCGCAACCCGAGCTTCGAGCCGCGCCGGCTCCAGTTCGAACTGGGGAAGGTGAACGTCATCAGCGGCGCGTCGAGAACCGGCAAATCGGCGGTCATTCCTATCATCGATTACTGCTTGGGCGCGGGGACATGCTCAATTCCAGTCAAGACCATCCGTAAGTATTGCGAGTGGTTTGGTATCGTGGTCGCGACCGCGCAGGGCGACAAGCTGTTGGCCCGGCGGGAGCCCGGTGCGCAGCGTAGTACCGATGACATGTATCTGCTGGAAGCGGAGCGGATCAAGGATATCCCGCACCGCATTGCCAAAAACATCAATGCGGACGCTGTGAAGCGACTGCTCGACGAACTCGCTGGTCTGTCCAAACTCGACTTCTCAGGCGGCAGCGAGTCGACGGGGTTCGATAGTCGCCCCAGCTTCCGCGATCTGGCTGCTTTCACATTTCAGCCGCAAAACGTCGTCGCCAATCCGGATGTGTTGTTCTTCAAGGCCAATACCTACGAGCACCGGGAGAAGCTCCGGAAAATTTTCCCGTATGTGCTCGGAGTTGTGACACCAGCGCTGATGGCTAAGCAGTTCGAGCTCGGGCGCGCGCGCCAGGAACTGCGCCGGAAGGAGCGGGAGCTCAGGGACGCCCAGGAAGTGTCCGCGCGCTGGCTGGCTAACTTGAAGGCGAAATTCAGCGAAGCCCAAGAGCTGGGTCTGATCCCCAAGCCAGAGCAGGAGCTGTCGCGTGGCCAGATGATCGAGCGGCTGGAAGAAGTCGTCGCGCGAACGGATCTCACGCTCTCGGTGAGCTCCTCGACCATCTCGAACGCGTTGCGCGAACTCAGCGACCTTGAAGTCGAGGAGCGCGACGTGTCGCGTGACCTGACGACCTTGCGCCATCGACTCGGAGAGATGAACCGTATGCGCGGCGGCGTCGACCAATACCAGGCGGCTCTCGTGCTCCAGCGAGGACGTCTGCAGTTGTCGAGCTGGCTGGTATCGCACACCGACGACAAGGCAGATTGCCCGATGTGCGGCAGTCACACCGACTCGGCTACGCGCAAGCTGGCGGTACTGTCAGAGCGCTTGCAGGAAGTCGAGGCTGAGGCCAGCGTTGACAAGGAGTTGCCGGCGGCCTTTGACCGCGAGCTGCAGCGTGTGACCGCGGAGGTCGAACAGGTGACAGAGCGACTGCGCTCGGTCCAGATTCGTAAGCGGGCCTTGTCCGGGCGTTCGGCTGAAGCGCGCCAGCGGCAGTTTGCAGCGCAACGGGCCGAGCGGTTCGTCGGCAACCTCGAATCCGCCCTGGACCTGCATCGGCGGCTTGGCAGCGACCGTGAACTCGTCGAGGAGGTCGTGCGCCTGAGGGAACGGGCACAGCGACTGGACGCCGAACTGCGCGAGCAGGATATAGAAGCGCGCAAGCGCCGAGCCCTGCGGGCCATCAGCAACAACGCGGGCCGACTCCTACCGCACCTTGACGTCGAAAGCCCAAACGATCCGATCTCCCTAGAAATAAACGATCTGACGATCAAGGTACATGGACAGGAACGTGACGACTACTTGTCTGAGATTGGCAGTGGCTCCAACTGGCTCTCCTACCACTTGGCTGTACTTCTGGCACTCCACCAGTTCTTTCTGTCGCAGCGTAGGGGGCCGATTCCTGCATTCCTAGTACTTGACCAGCCGAGCCAAGTGTACTTTCCGAAACGCATCGCAGCGCTACCGAAGGACGAGGACGGCGAAGATGTCGAGGAGCCCCAACTGCGGGACGAGGATGTGAATGCCGTTCGAAAGGCATTTGAAGTAATGGGGCGTGTGACACGCGAGGCCGCGGGCGGCTTGCAGCTGATTGTCCTTGACCATGCATCGCACGACGTCTGGGGTGACATAGATGGGGTGGTTGGGCTCACCGAGTGGCGCAACGGCGACAAACTCGTCCCCATGACATGGCTGACTGATGTCTGACCTCCGAAATCCGCGCTGATTGAGCGAGGATGCAACGAGATCGCGCAAGGCCTTAACCTATCATTCTTCGCTGGAAGAGCTATTCACAATGCCAGAACTGGACGCAGAAAAACTAAAGGAAAATGCATTGACCTCTATTCGCCTCGGCATAGAGGATTTCCAGCGTAGCAAGCTGGAAAAGGATCAAGGAGGCGATCCGGCTCGCGCCCTCTCAGCGGTGCGCAATCTATTCGCAGGCATTCTGCTCCTGTTCAAGTACAAGATCGCCGTTTCGGTCGATGCCACCGGTGATGCCTCGGTGCTGATCTTCAATCCCCCCGAGGTTCTCCCTCAAGCTGACGGAAAGGGCGGCATCGAATGGAAGCCGGTCGGCAAGTTTAAGCGGACCACAATCGATGTCGCTACCATCAAGAAGCGATTTGAAGGATTTGGCATTGACGTGGACTGGCCGACCATCGACAAGTTACAGGAGTGTCGCAACCACCTGGAGCATTTGCACCCTGCTAACACGCTGGGCGAAGTAGCAGATTTTGTTGCGGAACTTTTTCCCGTATTGCGCGAATTCATCTTGACGCAGTTGAACGAGCAGCCGGCCGATCTACTCGACACAGCTTGGCCAGTCATGCTTGCACACCACGAATTCTTCAGGGATACCATCGCTGAGTGTCAGGCCTCGTGGGCGGCTGCTGGTGTCCCGGAGATGATGCAACCTTGGCTTGAGAGCTGCCAATGCGAGGAGTGCGGCTCATCCCTGCTACGACCGAGCCAGCAGGATATTGAGGAAGGTGCTAGCGTTGATAATCAGGACAATACTTTCAAATACGTTTGCGTTGCCTGTGGCCATTCCGATCTAATCGCCCCTCTGATGATCAAAGAACTCAATGACGCCTACTACGATGACCCCCGCGATGGCGGCGAAGCCGATGTCGAGGAGTGCAATGAGTGTAAGCGCTCAACTTTTCTAATTAGCGAGCAACATTGCTTGTGGTGCGGAGCGGAACTTGATTATCCCACATGCACGTTTTGTGAAGAGCCATTGCGCCAAGAGGATCAGTTCAACGGGGGGCTTTGCGGGTATCACTTGCACGCCTACGAGAAAGCGATGCGCGATGACTAAGCGCGTCCAATTATCTCTTGCAGTCATGCGATGAATCCGTCCGCATCGCTATACATCATTGGCAACGGCTTCGATCTTTACCACGACATTCCTTCCGACTATCGTGATTTTGGTCGCTATCTTGCGGCGGTCGACCGAGGCACCTATCGCGAAGTTGAGGCCTACTTCAACGTTGACAATGAATTCTGGTGGCAGTTTGAACAACAACTAGCCAACTTCAATACTTGTGCAGCCATAGACTATGCGTCTCAATTCTTGATGCCCTACGGCGCCGATATCTGGAGCGACTCGGGCCACCACGACTATCAGTACGAATTAGACCGCATCATTGAGGCGATTTCCAAGACACTTCAGGAGCGTTTCGCTCAGTGGGTTAGGCAACTTTCTATCCCTTCGCTCTCAAGCTGTAATACAGCACCTTTGCCACTCGATCCAAATGCGCTTTATCTCAGTTTCAACTACACAAACACCTTGCAGCGGACATATGGCATTCCCGACAGCCAGATCCTTCATATCCATGGGAAAGCTAGCGCTCCGAGCGATAGACTTATCCTCGGTCATGGCTGGGAAAGATCCGCATCCGACTCGCTTAACCACGGCGTCGACATGTCTGAAGCCGATATCCGGGTCATAGAAGGTAACGAGATCGTTGATCGCTATTTCTCAGCGACTTTCAAACCGACGGGCCAAATCATTGCAGACAACCAGACCTTCTTCTCCAATCTGAAGGGGATTCGGCAGGTATATGTGATGGGGCACTCACTGTCTGAGGTAGATGCTCCCTATTACAATGAAATCATTAAGAACATTGACTCCTCCTCAGTGAGATGGATGATTAGCTACCGCTGTAATCCGACAGATACCCAGGAAAAGTTCTCCAATTTTGGAGTCGACATATCTCTGGCGGGCTTTGCTGCACTAGACGACGCCCATCGGTGGGTTCCGCAATTCTTGCTACAGAACTGCCGATAAAGACTACGTCGACGTCCGCAACCTGCCCAGCCCTGGTGACTAAATTGAGCTGACACCAACGGCGGCAATTGCCGATGAGCCGCTGCGTTGCTTTGAAGTGGGTGATAGCTCAAAAAAAATGCTTCCCCCCGCTGCCTTAGCAGATCACAGACCGACCGGACTCCACTGCGGAGAGAACGACGGGCATCAGACCAAAGGCAGTTTAGCCTGTTCCGGCTGCTGGCCTGATCTCGCAAAACATCCCATCGTTGCTTCCTTCCCCGAGGTCACGATGCCCACCACGCTCCTCCCGCCCCCTCCCCGCCCCGTCTTCAAGCGCAAGCCCGCCGAGCCCCTGCCCGTCGGCTTCCTTGCCAAGGCCGCCAGCCTGCCCGGTGGCCGTACCCTCGCCGTTGCCCTGGCGCTGTGCATCCACGCCACCTCCACCGGTTGCCGCACCCTCACCTTCGGCGCCTGGCTGCGCACCCGCTACGCGATCTCCGATGACGCGGCCCTCGACGCCCTCAACCGCTTGTCTGCCGCCGGCCTGATCTCCGCCAAGCGGGGTCGCGGGCGCTTTGCGGTCGTCACGCTTCACCTCGACGACGAGGCGCCGCTCGCTGCGGCCTGACCGATAAGAAGAAGCCGGTGCAGGGTTCTCCTGCACCGGCTTCTTCTCTCGATCCGCTAGCGCGTCAAACCGCTCCCGCCTGCCTTCGCCCAGCTTGATCCTGGCTCACGCACACCACTGACCTCGTCAGGCCCGCTAAGAGCCTGTTAGCGGCGGTTCCGGCTGTTTGCCGCAACCGGCAGGCGTCAGAGCTCCCGCCTTCGCTTCCATATCATTCCTGTGATCCAGTCGGATCCTTTTGGCCCCGGTCGCCTTGTGGTGACCGGGGCCTTTCCCTGTCCACGCCGCCGATGCCCCGCTGCGTGGGCATCGGCCTTCTACGGAGGTCTTCATGTCCGATCCCCTGATTTCGATCCGCAGCTTACCTACCGCGAGCCTGCTCGGGCTGCTGGTGGGCGACGTCGCCGCCGAGGCTCTGGCCGGACGACCGCTGGCCGAGCTCTTCCACCTCCACGCCCGCCAGACCGGCGTCTGCGAGACCCCGGCGGACTATCGCGCGGTGCGCATCCTCGGCGCAGCCCGCGAACTGCTGACCCGTGCACTGGCGGAAGCGGTCGAATTGGGCGACTGCCTCGATAGCCCGCAGAAGGTCCGTGATCTGCTGCGCCTGCGTTTTGGCGACCTCCCCCACGAGGTCTTCGGGGTCGTGCTGCTCGACAGCCAGCACCGCGTGCGCGATGTGGTCGAGCTCTTCCGCGGGACCCTGGCCCAGACGTCCGTCTATCCCCGCGAGGTGGTCAAGCTGTGCCTGGAGGCGAATGCCGCCGCGGTGATCCTCGTCCATAACCACCCGTCCGGTAGCCTCGAACCGAGTTCGGCAGACCTGGCGCTCACCGAGACGCTGAAGCAGGCCCTGGCGCTGGTGGACGTGCGCGTGCTCGATCACTTCATCGTGGCGGGCACGGCATCGCCCTTGTCGTTCGCCGAGCGCGGGCTGATCTGAATCCTGTTTCCCGTCGCGCCATCAGGTTCGCCTGATGGCGTTGTGTTCGTGGTGTTGTTTCTGAGGAGTGCCTGTGTGTTTCCGTTCCTGCCTGCTGTGCTGGCGGCCCTGCCGACCGGTCCCGGTGCTGCCGTGGCCTTGCTGGCTGCTGCAGCCGCTTACGCGCTGACCCAGCGCCAGATCGACGCCCGCGTCGAGATCCGCTGATCCGTCGCTGTTCCTGTTCATGTCGCCCTCCCGGCCCTGTGGCCCAGAGGGCGTCTTACTTTAGGAGGCCCCATGGCCAAGAAACCCGAGGTCGTATCGACGACCTATCACCGGCTGCTCGATTCCCGAGCGGCAACCCTTTCCGGTAGTTCTGCGATCCAGTATGCGCTGCTGGCCGATCCCGACCATGCCCAGGTCTTCCTGCTGATCACCGCGGCGGAGGGCGGCGGCAACTTCAACCGCGAGGTGGTGGGCTTCGACGACTTGGAGGCGGCGGTGGATGCCGCACCGGCCGGCAAGCCCTTCGGCTCGAAGCAGCTCAAAGGGGCGTACCAGGGACGCAGCAACAACAACGCGCCCTACGCCTGCGCGGCGCTGATCGCCCAGGGCCTGCTCGCCAAGGCGCCGGACGTGAAGTTCGGCCTCGTGAAGGCGGGTGACTGGGATGCGTGGCGGCTGCAGATGATGGCGCTGCCGGGCGAGCTCTTCGTGTTCCCGCCGGCCCCCGTCGAGGCGCCCACACCGGCGACGGCAACCTCTGTCGAGCCGAAAGGCAAGAAGAAAGACAAGCGCGGCGGCAACCGCTTCATCCCGTTAGCGGAAACGGCTGATACCAGTGAGGAAGTGTCCGATGCGAATCCTGCGTGATGTGGCCGATGTGGCGGCGCTGGACGACGCTGCACTGCGTAACCTGATCGAGCGGCGCCTCAACGAGCGGGAGGTGGGCGAGGACTTTGATGCCGAGCTGCACGGGACCTTCGTGGTGATGGTCCCGGGCGATAGCCTCGCCGAGGTGGAGGCTGCCGTCAGCATCCCGCTGCTCGTCAATCCGGTGACGCGCGTCCCCTACGGCGATCCGGCCTTCAGCCCAATCTTCGAGTACGCCGGACGGCACGCCCGCTTCTACGAGCTGGTCTTCGTGCCCGGCGGCGGCGATGAGGGCGTAACGCTGTTCATCCCCCGTCACCCGGATGTGGAGCCGCGCCTGCTGGCGCTGTGCGCCGAGTATGCCGTCACCGAGCCGGTGGCGGTCTAGCCGCGGGGTGTTTCCGCCCCTAAGGACCACCCCCATCTTGCCGCCTTTGACCCCCGACGCCCGATGCGAAGACCGCATCGGGCGCTTTGCTTTCTGGAGAACCCTATGAACCAACCCACACGACTGCGTTTCAGCCCCGGCGAGATCGTTGCGACCCGCGGCGCCGACGCCCTGCTGCGCGAGCAGAACCTTCACCCGGTCCAGTTGCTGGCCCGCCACCTCGCCGGCGACTGGGGCGAGGTGGGTGCCGAGGATGCCCAGGCCAACGAGGCAGCGCTCCAGACCGGTGCGCGGCTGCTGTCGGTCTATACGGTCGCCGGGGTCAAGTGCTTCGTGATCACCGAGGCCGAGCCCCGGGCGGTGACGACAATCCTCCTGGCGGACGAGTACTGACGCGATGATCCCAACGAACCATCCCATCCCGCTCGATGCGGGCGTGGCACGGCTCGTGGCGCTGCTGGACGAGGACCGCTACGAGTTCTTCGCCGAAAGGGCCGGCGTGCTGGAGTTTGACGCCCGCATGGCCCGCATCGATGCCGAACGGCAGGCTCTGATCCAGACCTTGGCGCGCTATGGCTTTCCCGGGCAAACCAAGGTGGGCCTGCTGCAGATCAAGGTCGATGGCGGGACCCGATGGGTGCTGGCCGCGGATGAACTCAATGCCCGCCAACGGCTCGCGGGGCTCGGCGTCACCGAGGTGCTCGCCGCCGATCTGGTCGACGTACTGCATCGCCAGTTTGGCGATCTGGCGTGGCTCGCCACGTCGCCGTAAGACCGTCCCGCCACCCCGCCCGAAACACCGGCAAGGGACCGGCGAGCGCCGGCCCACGCTGCCCCCACCCTCGCGCCTGTCCCATCGCTTCAGCCTCGCCAAGCCCCTATCGCGCCGCCACCTGATCCTGGCGGCGGCGTGCTTCGGACTTGAGAGACTGAGTGCGTCCGCGGCGGGCAGGCGTGGGGCACTTCTTCCATTGCTTCTTTCGATCGAGGAGATTCGACGATGAACCGCGTCACGCGATTCCGATTTACTGTCCGCGCCATCGAGCAGTTACCCCCCTGCCCCCTTGATGCGCCCGGCAAAGGCTATGAGGTGAGCGATACCGAGATTCCCGGTCTGCGCCTGTCGGTGTCGAAAGGGGCCGGGCGCAAGACTTTCTGGCTGCGCTATAGCTTCAGGGGCACCAAGCGGGCGATGCGCCTGGGCGGGTTTCCCGCGACGTCCCTCGCCGATGCCCGCCGCCTCGCTCTTGAAGCCCGGGGGCAGCTGGATCGGGGTGTCGATCCGCAGGAAGGGCGCGATCTGGAGCGCAGTTCGCCGACCCTTGCAAACTTCGCGAAGGATTATCTGGAGGACTACGCGAAGGTGCATAAGCGCAGCTGGCGTGACGACCAGAGCAAGCTGGACCTCCACGTGATCCCATTCTTCGGTGCCGAGCGCCGCCTGTGCGACATCCAGCGCCGGGACATCGAGCGCTTCATCGGCGCGGTGCGCAAGACGCATTCGCCAGCGACGGCGAACCGCTTCCTGTCCTTGCTCTCGGCGATGATGCGGCGCGGGGTGACCCTTGGCGTGCTGCCGGACAATCCCTGCCGCGGGATTCCTCGCTTCCGGGAGGCCTCGGGCAAGAGTCGGTATCTGAGCCTGGAGGAGGTCGGGCGGCTAGTGGTGGCGATGGACAAGGACCCGGCGCCATCGGTAATGGCCGCGCTGCGGTTCATGCTTCTGACCGGCTGTCGGCGCAGCAATGCGCTGAAGGCGCGCTGGGAGCACGTGGACCTGGAGCGGCGGATCTGGTTTATGCCAATGACAAAGTCAGGCAAGCCGCAGTACTCACCCCTTTCGGACGAGTGCGTCGCGCTGCTGGGCCGGCTCAAGAGCCGGCAGGCGAGCCCGTGGGTGTTTCCATCGCCGACGGATTCGACCAAGCCCTTGCGCGACCCGAGGAAAGCCTTTGCAAGGGTTCTTGCGGCGGCGTGCATCAAAGGACATGTGCGCCTACACGACATTCGTCATACACATGCGGCATTGGCCGTGAGCCATGCGGGACAGACACTCTTCACGGTGCAAAAATTACTTCATCATGCCAGCCCCCAGACGACCATGATCTATAGCCACATGGCTAATTCGACCCTGGCCCGAGCGTCCCAGGCGGTCTCGGACGTAATCACGCGGGCAACGCAGGCGGCGAAGGGGGACGATGTGGCACCGGCGTCTGAAGAGGCGTCACTGGCCCGTTGAAGGATCGCCCGCTTGCTCGCCCTCGAAGGGTGGCAGGCGGGTGATCTTTTTTTTGGTGTCAATCTGGGCAGGGGGTCAATGTAGTAGCGGAATTGACACCAGACGAGGGTGTGGTCGTGCATCTGCGGCACTGCGGGTAGTCAAGTAGAATACTGAGCGATATCACTCCGGATGATCTGATCAGCCATGACGAGTCTCAAGTACGCCAAACCCGAGCGCATCTTTCTGAAAGGCCACGCTGAATACGGTGAGAAGTGGGTACAGGAACGGATCGCCGAAGATCCGTCGATCCTGGGTCTCGGTGACCTTATCCTCAAGGACAAGGAGCGTATCCACCCGAACGCGGGCCGCCTGGACATCCTCTGCCAGGACGCGGAGTCAAACCGCCGATACGAAATCGAGATTCAGCTCGGAAAGTCGGACGAATCGCACATCGTCAGAACCATCGAGTACTGGGACATCGAGCGCAAGCGCTACCCCCAATACGATCATGTCGCAGTGATCGTGGCCGAGGACATCACAAGCCGCTTCCTCAACGTAATCAGCCTGTTCAATGGGTTCATCCCCATCGTGGCCATCCAGATGCAGGCGTTCCGTTTCGGGGACAACATCTCCCTCGTGTTCACGACAGTCCTGAACGAAATGCGCCTCGGGCTCGTGGACGACGACGAAGCGGTCGCCGACGTGACCGACCGGTCGTACTGGGAGAAACGCGCGAGCAAGCAGACGCTCGCGATCACCGACAGCCTGTTCGGGATCGTTGCCAGCTTCGCCCCCGGGCTTTCGCTAAAGTACAACAAGTTCTACATCGGACTGGCGAAGGACGGACAGCCCAACAATTTCGCGCTGTTCAGGCCCAAGAAGGACTGGGTCTGGTTCGAGCCCAAACTCGAGAAGGACGACGCCACGCAGGCGAAGCTCGATGAGGCCGGGCTCGATGTCGTGGAATACGACTCCCGGGGTGGCCGCTACCGCATCCGGATTGGAAAGAGCGATCTGCCGAAACACGAGGGTATCGTCACCGAACTGCTCAAGCTCGCGTATGCGGGCGCCGGTGAGTAGGTCAAACAGTTTGAAAGTGCTGCCTCACCCGCGGCCCGTGAGCGGGTAATCTGGAGTCCATTTTGGTGTCAATCTCCTGAAGGGGGTGTATGTAGTACCTGAATTGACACCAACTAAGATCGTAAGCCCGGGCAGGACCAAGGCCCCTGCCCGGGCGCCAATGACTTGCAATCCGGACAGGCGACGGCCTGTCCGGATCACCTCACCTCACGAATCCCCCTCGCCAACAAACCGGGATCGAATGCGCTGCGGCTCGACCGCAACGTAGTGCCCCCGCGACGACAACCCCGGATAGCCCGCCTCGAATGCGCTCAGCAGCGCAAAACGGCGCACGTCCGCACGAGGTGGATGCAGCAGGCCCAGTGTCGTGACGTGGTCTTTCGTCACGTCATACAAGCCGTGCTCTTCCAGCCAGGCCAGTGTCGATGGGGTCACCCTCCCCTTTTCCTTGAGTTCCTCGATGCAGGCCCGAGCACGGCGCAGGATGGGCTGCGCAAACTCGCGGTTGTGCGCATTGGCGACATCCGACATCTGGCCGCATAGAGCCTTGAGAGACATCGGCACGACCAGTGGCCCGCGCGGCCAATGCGGGACGGGTGACAGGACAAACGCATCGCCGGGCGTGAGTTGCTTCAGTGCGTCGAGGACGCGGTCTACGCCCGCCATGCTGCGGCTAAGCCACACCGGGCTGTAAGGGATACCGGTCTTCGCCACCGTATCGATCACGAAATCCCGATAGCCATCCGGGGACAACTGAACCCCTGTAGCCCCGCCTTCCTCTTCGACCGTGGCCAGCCACTCCGTGTGGCACTTCCAGCGAGGGCGTCCACGAGGCCTCTCCGCCGAGGCCAGGCCCGACGGACCCTCGAAGTCCAGCACTCGCACGTTGATGAGCTGAGACACCGGGTCGAAGGCGAGCAGCAAGACCGCCCATTCACCCTTCTCGGTATTGATCAGCACCTGATGCAGATGCAGATGCAGGACATGCAGCGCTCCGCATCCCCGTAGGTCCTCAATGAAGGCGTCTTCTGGCGACACAGGCAGTGCCCGGGTGGCTGCCATTGGGTCCCAGGTCGGGCGCGGCGCGTCGAGATCGGCCAGTCCCTGGAGAAACGACGCGCGGCTACCGATGAGCGGCTTGATCGCCGGGAACGTCGCGAGATGGTGATACAGGGCGCGTGCCGACCACCCCGTAAGCGCCTGCAGTTCCCACCACACTCGGCTCCAGCGCTTGAAGCGGGGCTTCGGCCCGGGTTTGGTGCCCGGTCGGGTGACGGCAGGGGCTACCGCCTGCACGGGCTCACGCTTCCGCGTGCGCTGCGGGGGCGTTCTCGATGGCTTGCTCTGTTTTTGAGACGACAAGACGTGAATCAGGGTCGGCAAGGAACTGGCCGGTGGGGGCTTCTTCTTCGTCGACCGAGGCTTCGGCGACGTCCCCGATTTCGGGCGGCCGGGTCTTGGCAAGGTGACGCTGGGTGGGGGCTTGGACATACCAGTCATCCCGGCCTCTTTAAAGCGCCGAGTGACCTCCTCCGCCTCCCTGTTGGCCGCTTTGACCGCCTCGCGGATATAGCTCAACACCGTGCGCTCCCTCAGATTTGTCTTGAAACGGCGGTTGAACGCCTTCGTGAGTTCCTTCGTAGGGAGTCCGGCAAAGCGGCCTGCCTCATTGTCGCCCTCCACCTTTGGACCCAGCCACCTGAGCAACAAGGGGTCGCACTCTTGCCGCGACGCGCCACGCGCGCGCGGCTTCGGAATGGGTTTTGCAGGCATCGGAGGCAAGAGATCGGGCGTTGAGCAGTTTTTTGGACAAGTCTTTACTGCTTATTTACGGCAACTCGATTCAGATTTTTAACGCGCGGTAGCTCGAATTAATTCTGGACACTCTAGCGGACCTGCCCGGTATTGAATCCGCGCCCAGGAGCCCACGCCCGGCGTGCGATCCTCTTTAGGCATCTAAGTCCCGCTCGAGGGGGCTGACCATCCTTTAAAAATCAATATTTATCAATGCACTAAGCACGAAAACCCCGGCCTTTTCACGGCTTTCTGACTCAACTAAAGTGCAGTCCGAGCCGAGTTCCAGCTCACCACTTTGAGGAAGAAAACGACGCCATGACACCTTTCAAATCCAACCAATTTACCCCGGTTCTCCAGGCGGGATGACATGAAGGTCTTTCTGCTTCCGCGCCCCATCCCGATTGAGCCTGCTAACGACAGTTCAGCGGCTCTGGAGGGCGCCAAGACTACTCGACGCAAGGCGAGACAGCCTCCCTGTCAGGATGTCACCCCGATCGCGCAGGCCTTCGGATACGACTCGCCCAGTCTGACACCTGCCCGCCCTCGGCGGCCCAAAGAGCGGGCCACGCCCGGCGTCCCCGGCCTCAAGCAGGTCGAATCGCTGACCAATCCGCGGGATTGGAACTGGGTCTTCCGCTACACCAACCCGGAGACGGGCAAGCGGGCATCGATCTCCTATGGAACCTCTGTCGAGGTCTCCTTCATGGAAGCAGTGGCCCGTGCCCAGCGGGACCGGGAATCGGTCCGCCGTGGCCGCAATCCGGCCGCAGCGAAGATGACGCTCAATGTGTTCGTCGAAACCGTTGTCACACCGTGGGCCCAGGAGAACCTGCGCTCGTGGAAGGACCTGGTCTCGCGTTACGTGCTGTACTTCGCCGAGCCGCTTGGCGCCCTGCAAGTCGGCGAGATCTCGGCCTTCGAGGTGGAGCAGGTTCTGGCCGAGCTGCGTAAGCCTGGCAAGTCCCTGCGGCGCAAGCTCCTCAAGACGGCCACGATCAACCGCGGGGCGATGTCCATGCGGACGGTCTTCCGGCTGGCGAAGCAGCATGGTCTGATCGACCACAACCCGCTCGACGGCTGGCAACAGCTGCGGGAGAACCCGCCGCCGCCGATGGCGCTGACCGTGGAGGAGGTTCATCGCCTTCGCATCCGCCTGCAGTCGGAATCGGAGCGCTTCCGTCTCCTCATCGAATTGCTGCTGGAAACCGCGCTGCGGATCGGTGAAGCCCTCAACGCCCGCTTCTCGGACGTGGATGCAAAACACCGTCTGCTGCACCTGCGGGAAACCAAGGGCGGCGGCGACGAGATTGTCCCGCTGACATCCCGCGCCCTTCAGATCACCGAACGGTTGCGGGAGCTGAGCCACAACGACCTGCTGTTTCCGGCGACGCGCGGTGATGGGCCTATGAGCGCGCCCCGCAAGGTGCTGAAACGGGTCTTCGCCGATGTGGGCATCGATCCGTCCGCGTGCTTCCACACGCTTAGAAAATCGACGGCTTCAATCGCTGCGAGCAGCGGAGTTGATGTTGTCAGCATAAGTAGGCTTTTGCGGCACCGCAGCATCCGGACGACCGAGCGGCATTACCTCGCGACCCACCACAGCAGCCTGCATCGGGCTGTCAATGTGGTCAGCGATCTGATCCGTTCGCCCGAGCCGAAGCGCCCCGACCAGGGTGCCCGGCTTTCCCCCTCGGTGCCTTGCATCGAGATCACTCACGAGCGGCGCCTTGTCGCGGCGTGAATTGCAGTTCCGACCGATTCATCAACCCGCCCGGCGCTCATCCCTGCACCGGGCATAAAAGGAGCACCACAGTGACGACGGAAATTTATATGGACGAGCGCGACTGGGAACCCGGCGGCATCTACTACGACGGCCCCTGCTACACGCCCGAAGAAGACGATGAGGATTACGACGATTCAGACGTCGAAGTCCACGACACGTACGAGGCCGAGCATGACTACGGCGGCTACGACGATGACGATCGGGACACGTACGAAGCGCCGGCTCCGCGCCGCCAGACGTATCAGGCTCCGGTCCGGCAGAAGCTGACGACCCTCAAGATGCCGCGCCCCGTCCGGGCCCGGCGTGACATCGACAACGAGTTTTGACGGGCGGGACGCCTGTCAGAAGGTGTGGGGCAGCACCGTCTTTGCTTGCCGGCGATTGCCGGTGCCGCCGCCACGAACAACAACGGCCATTTTATAAGGAGATTCCTATGGCCCAACGCAACTTCCGCTTCCCCAATGGGAAGACCGTCATCCAGTACCACCAGATCGGCCGCTTCCAGGCCTACCCGAGCGGCGTGGGCGTGTTCAACCTGCGTGACCGGATGGTGGATTTCCTCCACACGTCCAGCGAGACCGTCGCGATTCTCGTCGTCGAGATGCTCGACAAGGTGTGGGCGAGTAACGGTCGTATCCCGCCGAACTGGTCGATGCTCGAACTGGAGGCGCAGCCGGATACCGCCACCACGCCGCTCTAATCCGCGCCGGCATCGCCCGTCGCGGCGATGCCTGACCGAGCCGTCTGCCTTTTCGGGCGGGCGGCTCTTTTTTTGTCCATCGGTCGGGGTCGGTGATGGCCTTGGCCGGTGTCAATCTCGATGTGGGGGTCCATGAAGTATGGCAATTGACACCAAACCGACGATGCTCGAACGCGTCGTCGAGGCCCGGAAGGACCGGGCACGCTTCAGACGCAAGAATGGAATGGATTCGGCGATGGAGCTGATCATCGATGAACCCGCCGCCGCGACGCGGCCTAATCTCGACGCACTCCTGGCCCACCTGGACGAGGTGTTTCGTCCCTTGATGGAAAGGGCTCGCGCCAGGCGCGAGACTTCCTCCCCTGCCCCCGCTGGCGCCGCTGCCCCGAGTGGCGCACAGTTGCCTCCGCCCGTCGAGTCGGATATCTCGCCCGAAGACCAGGCCAAGCTGGACGGCTTTCTGGCGACGTGCGTGCAGCCGCCGCCACTGGCGGTCACAGCGTCACCCCTCATGGGTGGCATCGGCGCCGATGGCAAGCGCCTGCCCCCGCGCCGGGGCTTCGGCCCGCCGGTCTTCGTCGGCTTTGACTGCGAGTGGGAATATCAGGCCAAGGGCCGCAACGTGCTGTTGTCGGTCCAGTTCTATGTCATCGGGCCGACCGGGCTGCGCTACAGCAAGGTCATCAACCTCGTCGGCAAGGATGCGGTGCAGGATCGCCCGTCGCTGGCCGAGGCGCTGTATGACCTGCTCGACGAGGCCGAGATCGAGTGCATCTTCGACGAGTGGCCCGAGGAGGTCGTGCTGTGCGGCCACTTCACCCGGGCGGACATTTCCGTCTTCCGGGACTTCAAGCAGTTCCGCCACCAGCTTCAGGCGGTGAATGGCACCCTCGCGACCACGGCCCGGCCGGCCGAGGTGAAGCTGCCCCTCAAGGAGGAGCAGGCCGAGCGGCTCAAGCACCGGTACCGCTACGTGGTGGGCGACGACTTCGACCCGCGCGTGCTGTCGGTGCGGATCGTCGATTCGGCGCGGCTGGCGCCGCCGGGCACGCCGCTCGCCAAGCTCGGGGAGTGGCTAAACGTACCCAAGGTGATGCTGCCCAAGGGCTACCGCAAGTCCGAGATGCGCCGGCTGCAGCGGAAGCTGCCGTGGGTGTTCAAGGCCTATGGCCTGCGGGACGCCGAGATCGCTGTGTTGTATGCCTTGTGGGTTCTGTGGTTCTGCGACCGCTACCTGGGTATCAAAGGCTTGTCCGCGACGGCAAGCGGTCTGTCGGTGCGCCTGGTGCAGTTGTGCATGCGGCGCGACGGGGTCCATCCAGACGTGGCCCTGAACTTCGAGAAGGTCCGGCGCTGGCGCTGGAACGAGGCCACCGGACGCCCGACCTCACAGACCCAGCGGGAGCCGACACGGGTGCGGCGTTGGTTCGAGGCTTTCTTCGCTGACGTCTATATGGGCGGGCGCAACGAGTGCTACTGGTTCGGGCCGACCCCGATGCCGCAGCCGGGTTACCGGCTGTTCGACCATGATCTGGCGGCCTGCTACGTGGTGAGCCTCGCGGGGATCATGAGTCTCGACTACGAGCGGATCGAGATCACCCGGGACCCGGAACGCTTCCGGGGGCATGTGGCCGGCTACGCCGAGGTGGAGTTCCGCTTTCCGGAGGGGACGCTGTACCCGTGCCTCGCGGTGATGATGGAGAAGTATGGACTGTGGTATCCCCTCTCGGGGGTCGCACTGGCCACCGCGCCGGAGATCGAGCTGGCGCTGGAGATGGGCGCGGAGATCACGGTCCGCTTCGGAGTCGTGATTCCATGGAAGGCCCGCGAGGCGGTCTTCGCGGAAAGCGCGAAGCGCCTGCGGCGGGAGAAGGCCAAGAAGGACGCCGACAAGGGGCAGTGGCTGGAAGCGGATGGTGATGTCTTCGTGCCGGCGCCGGAGATGCAGTTTCCGCCGGAGTCCCACGGGGACGTGGGGTACCGGCCCTTCGAATCAGGGTCGATATACACCCGGGCAATGCGCCTGAAGTTCGACAAGAAGTCCCTCCCGCACCAGTTCATGAAGCTGGTGGGCAATGGGGTGTATGGAAAAACAGGTCAAGGCTTCAAAGGCAAGCGGGCGCTGGACATGGCGGACCTGAAGTATCGCGCCATCGATCCGTCCGGAATCTCGGAGCCGGCGGTGGCGGCACTGGTGTCGGGCTACCCCCGGGCCGTGCTCGGCGAGATCCTGTGGAAACTGCCGCCGGGCGCGCTGGCGGTGTCGGCGACGACCGATGGCCTGCTGGTCGATGTCGAGGCGCTCGATCTCTCCGGCACGATGTGCCAGCGCTTTCAGGCACTGGTGGACCGGATCGCGCCGGGCACGGGGATGACGGAGCTCAAGCACCTGATCGGGCAGGCCGTCGCGGGCAAGACCCGCCTGCAGCTGACCGGCCTTGCGGTCGAGGGCCACGAGCCGGTGGTCGCCAAGGGCGGCATCAAGGTGCCGCTCGATAGCGCAGACGGTGACGAGGAAAAGGAGCGCGCGCTGATGCGCCCGGAAAACCAGAACCGCTTCATGCTGGACCTCTTCGCGAACCGCCAGCCCGGCCAGATCATTAAGCGCGCCTCCCTGATGTCGCTGGGCGAGATGGTGCTCAACGACTGGGACCTGCAAACGCTCGATACGCCGGTGCGACTCAACATGGAGTACGACTTCAAGCGTCGTCCGGTCGATGCCCGCATGGTCCGGATCGAGTCTCTCGGGGTCGAGCATCTGGCGTTTGCCACCGTGCCGTGGGACAGCGCGGCCGAGGGCGAACTGGCCCGGATGCTGTTCGACCGCTGGCGCGAGGGGGAGCAGGACAAGGACGGGAACTGGGTGCGGCCGGCGCATTGCCTCAAGACCATGGCGGACTGGGGCGACTGGCAGGCGTTCTACGCGCTCTATGTGGGCAATCACCAGCGGCGGGCACGCTTCCAGGCCCTGCAGGCGGCGTCCGACGCGACCGGGATGGCCGACGGGCCGGACGAGGTGCAACAGAAGCGCCTGCGCGGCCCCACGGGGCAGGTGTACGCGACGGCCCGGACCGGGATGCTTGGCACCGCGATCCGGACCTTCCTGGCGGCTTATGTGCAGCGGGCGTGGGGGCTGGAGGGTGCGGACCTGTCACAGGCGAAGCTCGCCGCCTGGCTCACCGAGGTGGGCTACGCGGTGAAGGTGCATGACGTGAAGAACGCCGGGCGCTCGCAGCTGCATGAGCATGTGTCGCCGGCGACGCCGGAGGTGATGGCGTTCCTGGAGGTCGTGAAGGCGCGGTTTCCGGGGCTGGAGACGGGGCGGTTTTTGGTGCGGGGGTAGGCTGATGGTCTGGTGAGTGAGGAAGGGGCCGCGGTTGCGGCCCCTTCTGCGTTCTGGGTAGAGCGGAGGTCCCGCCCTCAAGCTTCAGGCCCCGGCGAGCTTTGCTCGCTGGGTTATAGGCACCAAGCCGGCATCATGGCACTGGCTTTATCAACGACGACCTCCACTCTTCTGCAGGGGGGGTGCTTGTCGGCCTAAACGGTCGTTGAGAGCAAGGAATGCAACGGACCGTCCGACCCTTTGCTGTCATTTGCAATTGCTCTGATTCAATGGCGGCTTCCTGAGTGGAGCAGTCACACCGTGTGATAATTGACCTTCAGCACGTCGGGCTTTGATGTCGTTGGACGACGCACTTTCGAATGACTGCCGTCGGGCGATCTATTGCCGTTGATGAACTGATGGTTCTGAACTGCCGCTTTCTAACACAAATACTAAAGGCGTAATATTGAATAGGATACACATCTCTATTTGGCAACACCGAATTACAGCCTAGACTATGTAAAGGACATCTGGTTCTTGAAGTCCGCAAAAGCCGGAATCTCAGGTAGTTTCCACGTCGGCACGCAGTAGTTGCGCACACCGGACTCTCCGCCAAAGTGCACACCGAATACCTTCAGCGTCGCGACATCAATCACGATGCTGCCCGAGCAGCCTCCCAGCGTTGTGCAGTCGTGTGCAAGTGCCTTGACGCTTTGGCCATATGACTGAACCGCGAAGATGTCAGTGAACTTGCCTGGCAAAAGTCGCTTCTTGTTGAAAATGCCGCGGAAGATCAACATCTGCTCAATTAGATTCTCCGCCTCGTCAAAGCCCGGGTAGCCGACGGTGGCCGCCGTCCTGTCGCTGAAGCTGTGGGGTGCAGTAGACGAGAGAGGAATCGGCTCAATTCCTGCCGGCAGCCCCTCTACTCTTAGAAGTGCCACATCCCATTCGGTCGACACCACGCCCTCGCCAGTGCATTTCAACAGACGCGTATCAGCGGAGTCGACTTCTTCTTTGGTGTCCACGTCGGCTGACATTCCAAGCTTGAAGCAAAGATCTGAGGAACCAGTCGCGGCAGACATAAACTCTTCTGCAACGTGACGATTGGTCAGCAAGAGGTCGCGGCCGCACACGAAGGCTGTGCCGGCAAAGGAAATTTTCGGATGGCCGGCAACGTTCAGTCTGCCAACAGACCGAATAAGGGGCATCATGTTCGAACGCACCCCGTTAATGTCATCCCAGAGCGCCGGCAACGGATCGAACGTGTCCTTCTCGATGTCTATGGCTGGCCGCAAGCCGTTACCTATCACGATGCCCTCGACAAGAGCCTTATGCTCGGCGGTTAGGGGCCGGCTGTTTATCACCCGGTCCGCCGCTTCCAGAGCGATGATCTTAGTCTGCTCCGTGACGCGGCTGCCTTTGCGGTTCATCGCGGCGGTCAAAGAGGCGTCAACGTCGACCAGACTGAGCCCGCCAGCCTCGATTATCGATGTCAGCTGGAGGCTCGCTCTTTCAAAGGTCTCGGCAGTCACGGCGTCTTTCCCTCCTCGTGCTTTGGCATACCGCCATTCACGACTGCGGGAATGTCGCTGACGGAGTGATAGCCCCCGTGCACGGGTAACATTTGCGCACCCAGAACCTTTCCCGTCTTGCCGTCCAATGCGACATAGCTCGCCACTGCAACGCCCATTACGAAAAACGGGTTTGCGCCCAACGACGACCAAAGGTTCTTCTTTGTGTAGCCCGTGCCCGCGACCTTATGCAGCTCGACGATCACTAGGACACCACCGTCATCGAGCTTCCGTTTGATGGCAGATTGGCGGGCGATTGTTGCCAACGGAGAGTTGCCTTTGTCATCCGCCGTTGTCAGCTGCTTTGACCAGGCGTCGACTGATTCGGACACCGCCTTCCAGGTTGACAAAGCCGATTTGGCCTTCTGAAGCCCATCCTTCAGCGACTGATCTGCTGGCGCAGCGGCAAGCTGCTTCTCAAATTCGGCCTGAGCCGCCTCATGAAACTTAATGCGACTCTTCGCTTCGACAGTCCACTTGTTGATTTCGCCAGCGCGCGAAAGGACTTGATTGCCTGCCGAAATGGCATCGGCCACATAGAACGCAGGTATCTCCACGGTCTTGTTCTTGAGCAAGCCCACCACCGCGCGAAGAAGCATCGCATCAGTGCTAGAGACATCAAGGTTCGCAAACTTGTAGTCGGTCTTGGCAAACGAGAGAATCTTGCTGACCGCCTCAAGGCCCATCCCGATTGTGGCAAAGGATTCCATCTTAAGGCCGGCATTGTCGGCGGACTTGTCGCTCGTGCTTTGTCGAGCAGCAGTGACGGCCGCGCTGATCGCGAGAAACTGTGTTTCGAATGCCGTCAGGGCCTGAAAGTCCGGAACCGTCGTCGCGGTTGTGAAGACGAAAGAGCCCTTCGCGGTCAGCATTTCTAGCGTAGCTGCGAACTGCGCTGCAATACGATTGACCGCCACGCTCCCCAGAAGTGTTGCTTCCGCAGTACCAGCGCTTCCCATTAATTCGGCCGTTCCGCTGATTCCGGTGGCCTGAAAGTCTCCGTAGCGCTTCTTAAGCGCCGCAAGCTCTGCTTCGGACTGCGCCTTCTCCGCATTCGCCGTTGCTGTCTGAGCGTCGGCCATGTCCTTGGCCACCTTAATCGCAGCCGCTTGCGCGGTTTCAGCCTGCTTGGATGGGTCAAGAGCCGCTTCGTAAGCACGCTTGGCGAGTTCGGCTTCGAGTTGCGCCTTATAGGCGTCTCGTTGGGCTTCCGCGTCCTCCTTTTGCTTCTTGAGGTCAGCAGCGTTTACTGGAGGTGTCTGTCCGCTCACAGGTGCTCCTAAAGAGGTTAGTGCCGCGTAAATGATCAGTGCAAGTGCTTTTCTGCGTATTCTGCTCATATGTCTGCACGCTCCGGTGTTAGCGGCTAGGAGGGTACAACACCTTAAGAGTCGGATGCTCGGAAGCTGCTTCACCAACGACTGCTGAATTGCCGAAAGCACTTCATAGCATCGCGCCCGATTGATATTGCCTCCATCTGAATGGAGGAGTCAGACTCAGATCCACACATCAAGGATGTCTTTCGTTTAGGACCTAAACATAGTCGAAGCCTAGAACAAATGCAAACTCGACGGCCAGAAGTCATTTCTCAAGCCGAACGGCATCTGGGCCATCTGGGTCGATTTTCCAGGGCGGGAAGGCGTTGTCACATTACCGCCTCAAATGGCCGGCTAGTGGGAAAGCACAGCTGCACACTCAAGTTCTATCCCGTCCCAAAATCCCCGGGCTGGTCACCCCAACGACCCATTGCTAGGCAATCCAGAACGCAACCAAACGGAGGGTCGAGGAAAGGTTTGAAATTCCTACGTCCTAGTCCTATGCTTAAACTTCGCAGCTTTTTACAAGGTACGGCATGCACATGAAATACGACATGGCGGTCGTCGGCGCGGGCCCTGCGGGTACTTCAGCAGCAATCAGCGCCGCGTCGCGCGGGCTGCGGGTCTTGCTGCTGGACAGGGTTCGTTTTCCGAGATTTCGCCCTGGCGAGTGCCTCCACCCGGGGATCGAACCAATCTTTCGCGAACTGCGCGTCTGGCACGCGGTGTCCGAGGCTTCTGCCGTACGACCCGCGCAGCGCAGGGTTTGTTGGGGCGGGACGAGCAGGCTCGAATCCTTTGGCCGGGATGTGGAAGGGGAGTGGCGGGCCGTCCACATCGCACGTACCGTCCTGGACGCGATCCTGTTGCAGCGCGCCCGTGACATGGGAGTGGAGTACAGGCAGGCGCACGAGCCATTGCAACTGCTGCAGAAATCCGGCGGCGACGTTGACGGTGTCGTCATCGGCGGCGCACCTGTGCAGTGCCGGTACCTCATCGACGCGAGCGGCAGCAGGTCCTGGTTGAATCGCCAACTGGGTGTGGCGCCGCAAGTGTGCTCACCGAAGCTCACAGCCTTCTGCGGGTATCGTGAAGGCCGCCTCGAAGACGCGCAGCAGTTCCACGCCGGAGTCGATGGCTGGTGCTGGTTTGCGCAGGTCGATGCTCACACGATCAACTGGACACTAGTCAAGCACGGTGTGCACACCAAGCCTTGCGTGCCGGCCGAGCTTTCCGGCATGCCTGCGGCGGGCCCCAACGTGTGCGGCTTCGATGTGACTTGGCGGCGCGCAGGTACTCTGGCCGGGCACGGCTACTTCGTCACGGGCGATGCCGCCTTCGTCCTTGACCCTTCCGCTGGAAACGGAGTGCTGTACGCCGTCTTGAGCGGAATATTCGCAGGCGAGTGCGTAGTGGCCGTGACTGAAGGGCGCGAAGACCACGCCAGCGTGCAAGCGCATTACGACGAATGGAGCAATCAGTGGTTCGACGGTGCCAGGAAAGCGCTGGCCGGTATCCATGGGCAACAGTGGAATCGCACCGGCGCGGCGTAAGCCGCGCATTGAAACTGGAGGTAAGCCATGTCGAGAACAATCATTGTAGACATCCGCAACAGCACATTTCCAGGGGTGATAGTGCGTCCGGGCTCTTATGTCGTGTGGCGGAACCTGGACCCGTTCCCGCACTCCGCGGAAACCGAGCGAAAGAGTGATCCGTACTTCAACGCGGGGCCGATGCTGCCCGGCGAAATGTCGGCACCGGTCCTCTTTGCCGCCGCCGGCAAGTTTGACTACCGCTGCCGCTACCACACCGGCATGTCGGGGCAAATCACGGTCGACCCGCAAGCGCCCGCGGCGGGAATGATCATCCAGCCTGGACAACAGGACGATGGCGGCGGCGATCACGGTGGCCATGGTGGCGGACACGTCCATACGTACAACCATCTGCATGGTTTCGTCACGGGCGGTCGCTCAGGTAAGCGCTTCTACATGGCGCACACACCGGTTCTGGCCGACCCGAGGCATTGCTACCAAGTGATCCTACAAGGGAGCCTGCGCGAAGACGTGCACGCGCAGATCTACACGAACCTTCGCGCAAGCGAGTACGGACATCGGCGGGTGCAGATTTTCCATTCACACACGTCGCTGCCGGGCATCGCGGCGGGGGAAATCAAGGCACTGCCGCACTCTTCATTCGCCTACTACCCCGACGACAGGCATCCGGACGACCAAGAAGACATCGCCGGACTTACGGACGTTCCGGTTACCATCGACAAGGTCATCCACTTTCACAAGTTTGAAGTGGATTCGGAAGACTGCGATGGGCCGCTGGAATACCTAATCTACGGAGACGAACAGGACATCTTCATCGACCACCTCATGAACCGGGCGCCAAGCTTCCATTCAGTCGCAAAGCTTGCATCCGCGCCACCGTTCTGGCCCGCGCTGATGGCGCAGCAGCCCGTTCGCGTGCAAGTGCCGGCAAAGCGGATCCTGTACATGCAACCGAAGGTCGTGCAGCGCATCGCTTACGTCGACAACAGCTTCCACGTGTTCTGGCTGCCGCCTACCGGTGTTTACGGACCAACGGTCATCGACCCGCTGTTCCCACGGAAGGACTACCAAGCGCTGACACCTTCGGTTTTCAGCGGCGGCCCATACCGGCATGACGTTGTTCTTTCGGACGGAAGTGCAAGCTTCATCGAGCTTGCGCCGCACTCCCTGCACATGGACCTGCGCCTGTTGAACTACGGCGTGTTCCTCCCGGACAACGCTTGAGGGGCCTATCATGCTTCTCGACAAAGTCAAGACCAACATCCTGGACCCACTTGGCGCCGCCGGTTGGTCTGCCCTTCTGGCACGTCATGGGCTGGACATCACAGTGCCTATCGGCAAGCTCGAAGAGGAGCTTTCCCGGACGCTGCGTGTGGACCGTACGGTGCCGGGCTTCGAAGACTTCACCACCGGAGGCTGTCGCGCGGTGGAAGCGGGCGACCCGGCTGCGAGCTTGCTTTACCACGCACTGGCCAGCCCGGGCTGCCGCCCGGATCCGGTTGCCGGCAAGGACTCTGTCTTCCCGACTCTCGAACAACTCGACCTGCTGGAAAACTTCATCTATAGCCGCGCGCGCAGGACGCTCGCGGACTTTCGCGATCCCGTACTGGCAGTGTTCGCCTTCCAATACCGCCCAGCCGGGCGCACCACCCATCGCCAGCATGCCGACATGGTCTACTCGCGCACCGGGGTAGCAAGGGTCGGTACCCATGCTGCCCGGTACGACGGAGCGACGCGCGCGTTTGCGCCTAACCCGGGCGCGGGAGCGAAAGGCTTCTGCGTGATGCCCGCACGCTATGCTCTCTACATAGCCGAACGAAGGACGCGCGGAGCTGACGGCGCCGTGCTGCGGCCGTCGGGGCTGGACCCGGAGTTGACATTCCTGTTTCCCGTGCACAAGGTGTTTGCGGGAGACGAATGCCTGTTCACTAGGGGGGCCGATGACAAGCTGCAACCCCTGCAGATCGCGCAGGTGAAATTTGCCGAGATCCACGTCAACGAGAAGCTCGCACGCGTGCATGACCATCAGCACGGTGAAAACGACGGCTACGTGCCATTGCCGGCATCGCCCGCGTTCGACATTGCAAAGCACCCGTTCGTGCGCCACTCCGATACCGACAAGAACATGGTGTCGCTTGTCGACGTGGGTGCGTCCTGCCAGGTAGTCCCCGTTGCCGGCCCCTTGGCATCGCTCGTGCACCAGCAGGTGAACGGCAAAGGCGAGCTGGTGCGCTTCAAGGTGCCGCCCCCGAAGGAAATCCGCGGCCGTTCGAATCGCTATTGGTCGACGCTGGAGCTCACTGCCAAGGGCAACAGCCGCGCAGCGCCCGAGTACCTGAACATCCGCCAGGAAGTGATTGCAACCGACCCGCCCGAGTTGGCGGACCTCAACCGGTTGCCCACGGACGAGTTCGACAAGAAGGTGCTGCAGCACGGCGGTTACGAAGCGGCGCACTTTGCGGACAACACTTGCGACGGTGCCATTGCGGCCTACAGTGTCACGGGTATCGACCTGCCTTCCTATTGCGCGTTTTCGCTTGTGTCTGCCGTCGACTACTTTCCACTGGTCGACCAGGTGGAGGTGGAAGAGTGGGTCGAGAAGAAGCAACTGATGCCCACAGGGCTTGCCAACACCTCATTGATGTTTCCGCAAGGTGGTCCGCAGCCGATGAGCGACGGCCGCTTCCAGCTAGACGACGAGAAGTCCGTGCAAGGCACGACGCTGACATACCAGATTCCGAACTGCCAGCTTCCGCACCCGATCACGCACATGCGCAAGGCAATCAGCATCGAGGAAAGCAGCATCTACACTGCCACGGCCATCGTCGGCACCCCGAGCCGCGGGGCAGCGCTCGGCATGGGGGCCAGCGCATCGTCCGTCAGCGCAAAGGCACTGAGTTGGCTGCCCGACGCTGCAGCGGATGTGTACGCACCCGGCTGGGACGTGTCGCAGCACCAGACCAACGGCCGCAACATGATGGTGTCGTACGGACTGGGCAGTCCGTTCCCCGAAGATGCAAAGCTGTGCGCGGCACTAAACTCGTTCTGGCCCGCGGTCGCACCCGACTCGGGGCGAACGTACGGATTTCGGCCGCCGAAGCCCGACCAGCCCGTGCGGAACCTGTTTACGTCGCTGCCGCTGACTGATGCAGAGCTCGGCTACCACGCGAAGCACCCGATGGTGGTGGCGAAGGAAGCGGCCGAGCAGACAGGTTGGGACGGAGACTATGGCCCTTACATTGATGGCGATACAAGCGGCCGGTTCGTTTACGCGGCCAATGCGCTGCGCGCTGACCTGACACGCGCAGCGTACGACATGAAGCTGCACTACGCCGGGCTCGACCTCGTGTCTACACGTGAATTCATCCTTCGCTTGAACGCACTGATGTGGCTGCGTGACCTGTGCGACGAGTGGTGCAGGTTCACCACGGGTCGCGTGCTGAACCACAGGCAAAGCGGATGGTGGCTAATCACATTCCAGAAGGCCCAAACCTGGGCGGGTTGGACCAGCGAGGTCTTTCCAGCCTTGTCAGCAGCACAGAAGGGATCGGGCTACGTCCTGGTGTTTGCGACCGTAGGGCCAGGCGAAGAATTCGAAGCGCCGCCGCTGCGCCTGCGGTACCCGCTTCGCGACACGATCGAGTTCCATATTTCCAACGCCGAAGTGCTAGCACCGGAAGGCGACGGCGACGGAGCCACGGTCTTTGCGCGGCATAACGGCGGGAAGGTGTTCGAAATCACCAAGGCCCTGAAATGGAACGAGTTGTCGAGTTAGCTGGTTTCACGGGTACGCGGGTGCGCACAGGGAGCTGGTATTCACCATACAAGCCATTTCCACCTTGAAAAAACGTCTTGGCAGATTCGTTAAGCGGGTCACATCCTTCAGTTTGCGATCCCCCATGTTGGCAGTCCCCTTCTGCGCAACCTGCACCACCACGTAGTTGGTATCCGCTACGGGCAGGGCTGACGTCGCAGCGTGGAGCGCCGCGAACGTGGAACTGACGTTTGGACTGATGGCGGCATGGCTTGCGGGGGAGGAGCAAGAGGGTCTCCGGTGATGCTATTAATCGTGATGTCCGTCATGACGCCTCCTGACTACACAATGCCTTATCCCGCTCATTTACTAAGATGAATGGATCCTAGCTAGTCTTCCACACGTTTGAACCAAGTAGCGGTTGCGCGTGAGGAAGCCATTGCCGGACCTGCCGCCGTTATTTCCGGTTCAGTTCGTGGCTCTGGGCCATAGATGACGCTCAAAGCCTTCTGCATTGTCGGAACGTCAAGCAATAGATCCCCGTGCCCACCCCCATGCTCTGCATGACCATGATGCAGGTCCCTGGGTCCTTCCCAAGGCTCGTCAACGAGGACCCATCTCTTGTCAGCTTCGAACCAGTCTATGCCATCTATTTGCATGCGCTTGATGACTCCGGGGCGGGCGCCTTCTTGAGCCCTAAACCAGTCTTCGATACGGTCATCTACCCAGCCATGCAACCGCCAGAAAATGGGATTCACGTGGGATGAGAAGGTTTCGCCAAGATAATCATACTCGGGCGAGAGCCACTTGGAGTCGAAGTCCAACGGCGGACGGCCAACTGGCACAGGTAGGCCGTGTTCAGCTGGGTCAGGGTTAGGATCCCGTGGCATCGAAGCCCAGCGCATGTGCATCCAGTTGTGGATGGTGAACTCGATGCGCGAGCCAAGTTCGGCCAGTGAGACTGTCGCTAGATACCGGGGATCGGTATAAAGAGTCTCCCATGCCGTGAAGCGGCTGTAGAGCGTCGATGTCTTCCGAAGCTCCACAAGCCACGCCGTCGTATTCGGATCGCCGGGAACAACCCAAGCATTCGGGAGCGCATTGCCGTCCACGTTGCCCGCACTCGTCGCCTTTGTACCTGCATCGAACGATACGGGGAATGTCGGTTGCGGGACCCGTGACCATGACCGCGCAGAGGGATCGAGCGCCCGTACCGTGCCGACCATCCGGCGATGCATGAAGAGGAAGTCCTCACCTGAACCGTTGGTCAATCGGTCAGGGCCGAGGCTCGCGCGCTCGGTGTCCTTAGGGCCAGGCTGCCAACCTAGGGACTGAAGCGCAGCACGCTTCTTCGCGCTCAACCCTGCCCATTCATCACGAGAACCATGCCAGAGCGCATGGTGGTGGCGATGCTCGGCAGAGGCCATCATGTCAATTACAGCCTTAGCAAGGGGAATGCAGATGCGCGGTTCGAGAAAGTCCTTCTTTACAGCGTAGAACGAGAACACCGAGCCCGCAGGCGCCTTGCCATGCGCGACAGTGCGGGTGACAGTGCCGGCGATGACTGCGCGCGGCCGAGTCGCGTCGGCCCACGCGGGTACGAGGTAGCCGACATAGTCGTAAATCCAGCCGTCGTACTCGGAGCCAGGCTTACCCTTGGCCCGCCAACTTACGCGGATTGGGTCGCCATCTTCCACCCTCCCGTCGACGGTGAGATAAGGCTCATCACCCTTTGCTTCCTCGGGCCGTTCGCCGAGGAATCCGTAGATGCGATTGTCTTCTGTCAGCTCTAAGGAGAGTTCGGCCTCCCAGACTTCTAACCTGTTGAAGTCGCCGATTGTCTCGGGCTCATTAAAGAGGCTGCGATACACCCATACACCGCGCACTATTGCACTTCCGCTCATTGCTCCTCCCATGTCCACTTGATGCGACCGACCGCATCACCCGTCTCCGGTGCCATCACTTCGGACACTCGACGTCCACGTCCGGTCACTAGAAGGCAACTAGAAGGTGTCTGGTCGCATTGCCAGTTTGATCAAGCCTCACTCTGAGGTAAATACCCTCGATTACTGGGTAGCACTATGGGTTATAGTCCATGAAGGGTATGACTTCAAAATATTCTGCTGGTTGCTAGACCATCCCACTTTGGCAACTTGCAACTCCTCTGAAGTCCCGACGCTTGCGAGTGACAACCCGTGTGGCGGGTTTGAGCTTCATTGATCCTGCCACGATACTAAAAGCGCTCTCTGTGGTCATCGTGTCTGCACAGCCGCAGACTGGCATCCCTCCTCGTTACTCCAATACGGTCACTTTCTGCAAACGCCCATTTCCTGAACCGCACGGCCTGACGCTGTCACCCAAAGGCATAATCGGCCGGGCTACGCCTCGCGGTCGTTCAGCTCATACCCAGTACTCCGCCCACCCCCTGCCATCTTCCGAAGCACGCCGCGGGCGAGCAGTTCATTGATGTCCCGTAGGGCCGTATCCGCCGAGCACTTGCTGATTGCGGCCCACTTGCTGCTGGTCAGTTTTCCGTCAAAACCATCCAGCAGTCGATTGAGCACCTTAGCCTGTCGCTCGTTGAGCGGCGTGGCGGCCCAGCGCTGCCAGAATCGGGCCTTGGTCAGCACCGCATCAAGGGTCTGATGGGCTTGGTTGAGCGAGCGGTGCAGACTTTCGAGGAACCAGATAAGCCAATCGGTGACATCCATGTCGCCTTTCTGGGTTCTCTCGAGGAACTCGTAGTAAGCCTTCCGGTCGCGCTGGATCTGGGCGGAGAGGCTATAGAAGCGCTGCGGGGTGCCATCCGCTCGGGCAAGCAGCAGATCACCTACGGCCCGGGCGATGCGGCCATTGCCGTCATCGAACGGGTGCAGGGTAACGAACCAGAGGTGGCCCAAGCCTGCCTTGAGCAGGGGCGGAACCTCGGAATCTGCATTGAGCCAGTCGAGAAAGCGCGCCATCTCAGAAGGCAGGCGATCCGCAGGCGGCGCCTCAAAGTGAACCTTCTGCCGCCCCACCGGCCCGGAGATTACTTGCATCGGCCCCGTCGCGTCGTCCCGCCAGGCGGCAACCTTGATCCGCGCCATCCCCGAATAGCCGGTCGGAAACAGCGCGGCATGCCACCCGAACAGGCGTTCATCGGTCACGGGCTGTCCGCAGTTAGCGGTTGCATCCAGCACCATCTCGACCACGCCCTCGACATGGCGATCGACCGGCGCAAGCGCGCCAATATCCACGCCCAGACGACGCGCAATGCTCGAGCGGACGGAAGCGACGTTGAGATGTTCGCCTTCGATCTCGCTGGTCTTCACCACGTCCTCAGTAAGCGCCAGCAGACTTGCCTGATCCCGCGTCGCTGCACCAACATCGGTCAGCCGCCCGAGGAGTAGCCCCTGGGCCCGACTGACTTCGGTGAGCGGGCGAGCCAGTACCGCGAGGTCGTAACGCCACTGCGGCCAATCGGGGGCCTCCCAGATGCAAAGATAATCACCGTAATTCATGCGGTGATTATGATGATCTTTCTCCGCAGGCGCAAGAATATCGCCGCACAAAATGCGGTGATTAACATCTTACTGGTTGCAGGTTCTGCTTTTCACGCCCGACGCAGCTGCATCAGATCGTTGCCCAAGTGTAATCCATGGACTACACTCAGCTTATGCTTGAAATCATTCAAAGCACAACCTTCTCACGCTGGCTCACCAAGCTGAAGGATCGGGCCGCCATCATGCGCATCAATGCCCGAATCCGCCGTGTGGCAGAAACCGGTAACTTTGGTGATGCCAAGCCGGTCAGAGATGGTGTCAATGAAATCCGTATCGACTACGGCCCCGGCTACCGGCTCTACTACCTGCAGCATGGCCCGATCATCGTGGTGCTACTTGCCGGTGGGGACAAGAGCACCCAGGACGCCGATATCAACCGAGCGATCGAGATTGCGAAGGAGTGGAAACCATGAGCGAACAGTTCTCCCGTTGGGATCCTGTTGATCAGCTTCAATCCGAAGAAGACATGGCGATGTATCTGGATGCCTGCCTTGAAGAAGATCCGGGTGATGGCAGCGTTGTGCGTGCCGCGCTCAATGACATCGCCCGGGCTCAGGGCATGACCCAACTGGCCAAAGCAACCGGAATCACACGTGAAGGCCTCTACAAGGCGCTCTCACCCACTGGCAACCCGGAGTTCTCGACGATTCTGAAGGTCATCAAGGCACTAAAGATCAAGCTCCACGCATCGGCCGGCGGCGAGCCCTTGGCGACTGCGTGAGCAGGGGCGCATGCAGGATCAAGAGGAGACATTTCGGTCCCTCTTCAGTGATCGGCGCCACATCTGGTTCATCTCTGGTCGGCCGTGGCGAGCCAACCCGGGCGCGCATGGTGTGATCTGCCCAGCCTAGGCTGGGCACACTGTCGTTGCAGCAGCGGCGCTTTCACGAACTGTTAATCCGTAGGTCCCTGGTTCGAGCCCAGGTCGAGGAGCCAAGACAAGCAAGAAGCCAACCCGCGAGGGTTGGCTTCTTGCTTTTTTGTGTTGGTTTTGAGCCTGTGGTCTGATGCTTGTGCGGTTCCCGTCGGGGTGCGCCACCAGCGTCAGCGCCCGGCGGACGCACGACGGCCGCAGGCCCCAATTCGCTTACAGGGTCCGGGCGTAGAACGCCTTCAGCCTGGCCACAGCAGCATCCACATGTCCGGGAACCCAGTAGGTGTCGATGTGCGTCGCGCCTTCGATCCTGAATAGCGCCTTGTCTTTTGTACCGGTGGCTTTCGCGAACGCGTCCTCGGTCATGTACAGGCTGTCCGCCTTGTCCCCGGCCATCATCAGCAACGGCTGGTCAATCAGGGCGTTCTGGTCGGTGGCGTCGAAGCGCATGAGTTCGAGCAGGCTGCTGGTGGTGTATCTGAACGTCGAGTTGGGATGCGCGTGGGTCTTCCAGTAGTACTGGTAGCCCTGGCGGTACAAATCGAAGGGCAGCGCGGCGATCTGCTCGTCGGTCAGGCTGGCATCTCCGGAATAGAGGATTTCTCCGCCGGCCGCTTCCTGGGCGCGGGCCGCCGAAGCCTGCCGGAGGCGTTGCTGGATGGTGTCCAGCTGGGAATCGGCATAGCCATTGCGGCGGACCCGGCCGGAGTTGAACATGCTCAGGGTGGCGACGGCCTTGAAGCGCTTGTCGGTTTGCACCGCAGCCAGGGCGTATCCGCCGCCGCCGCAGATGCCGAACACGCCGAGGCGCTGCCCATCCACGCCGGCGTACCGGGTGATGAAGTCGGCCATGCCGTGGATGTCCTCGATCCGGTAGGCTGGCTTGTCCACGTTGCGGGGCTGCCCTTCACTGGCGCCCTGATACGCGGCGTCGGCGGCGATCGTGATGTAGCCTTCATCGGCGAGACGCTGGGCATACAGGCCGGCCACCTGCTCCTTCACCCCGCCGTTGGGGTGGGCCACCACCACAGCAGGATATTTGTTCGCCGGATCGTAATTTGCCGGGGTGTATACGTTCGCCGCGATCTCCAGGCCGTTGAGCCGATACCGGACCGGATGGATGTTGACCTTGCCCGGTTCGTTGCGGGTGATCGCACCGTCGTAGACCAGCGTGAACGGATTCTGTCTGTAATCTGCCGCGCAGGCCGCGTCGGCCGATACGCCGATCACCGCTGCCGCGAGGGTGGCTTTCAAGAGGGGCGTTGCCATCTGAATGCTCCATGGGTAAGTTGAAAGGGAAGGTCGCCCGGCCCGCCTTTTGTGAGGCCGCGCGGGCCACGGCGATCCCGAGGCGGCATCCGCTCAGTCCAGCCGCTTCTCGGCGAGGAAGGCCGAGACCAGGTTGGCGACCTCGACGTTGTTCAGGTCGGCAAAGGGGAAGTGGGTGTTGCCCCGGAGCCCAAGCTCGGGCAAGGCCACGAGTCGCGCGTCGCCGCCGTGCCGGTTCACCGCATCGACCCACAGCCGCGCCATCGCCAGCCGCACCCGCCAGTTGTCGAGCCCCGGGTTGTCCGGCTGTGGCGATGTCGGAATGTTGTCGCCGTAGTAGAGGACGATCGGGATGCGCGTCAGGGCCTGGAAGCGGTCGAGGGGTACGGCTGTCGCGCTCAGGGGCCCGGTCGCGCTGGGCATGGCGGCCGGCAACTCCCCTTCGGGGAATACGAAGCCGCTGCCCGGCTCGTAGGCGACCACCGCGCGCACGTTCGGATTGCGCATCACGGTCTCCCAGCCCATTCCGCCGCTGTGCGAGTGGGTCACCAGCACCGCAGGCCCGATCCGATCAAACAGCGCCGAGACCGCGCTCACCGCCACGTCGGTGTCCAGCGGGCCGGTGTCGGGCACCATCTGGCGGAAGAATTGATTGAGCGCCTCCGGGTCGTCTGAAAACTGCACGCCGGGGTACAGCCTGGGCCACACCCCGAGCCGGAACACGTTGAACCAGCGCTGCTCGTCGGGTTCGGCCGAGATCCGGGTGGCAAGGGTGCTACGGTCGGCACCGCCACGGCGCGGCTGATCGACCAGATACACCGGGAAGCGACGACGCAGGAAGATCGTCTGAAAGCCTTCGCGCCCGTCTGGCGTGGTCTCCCAGGTTTTCATGAACTCACCGTAGCCGTGCCACATGACCAGCGGCAGCGCGCGCGGGTTGGCGGGTATCTGAAAGACCACCCGCGCGTGATCGCCATGCAGGGTCTGGCCCGCCGCCCCGGGCTTGCCGGGCTCATCGGTGCCGGGGCCTTGCACCACGCTGCCACCGACCGCGAAACTGCCCTGCGCCTGCAGTGCGATGGGCGCCGGTGCGGGCGCGGCACCGAAGCAGGCAGACGCAACGCCCGCCAGCAATGCCGGGAGCAGCCGTTGAAGAAGTCGTGTCATGGGCGACGCCTCAGTCATCGAGCCGACGCTCGCTCATCCACTTGACGATCGCCGGATCGCGATGGGAGAAGAAGCTGCTGACACCGGTCTCGAGCCCGGCGATCTGCCGCAGATCCTCATCCGGCAACACGAAGTCAAAGACCGCGAGGTTCTCCTCCATGCGCGCTCGCCGTACCGACTTCGCCAACGTGACGACACCCCGCTGCACCAGCCATCTCAGCACCACCTGGCCGACCGTCTTGCCGTGACGCTCCGCAATCGCCACGAGTTGCGGGTGCTGGAAGAGGTTGTTACGCCCTTCGGCAAAAGGCGCCCAGGCCTCGGGCTGCACCCCCAGGGAGCGCATGAAGTCCACGCTTTCGCCGTGCTGGTGAAAGGGATTGATCTCGATCTGGTTGACCGCCGGCGTGATCGCGTTGAACGCCTGGATGTCCATCAGCCGGTCTGGCTCGAAGTTGCTGAGGCCGATGGCACGCAACTTGCCGGCGCGGTACGCCTCCTCCATCGCCCGCCAGGCGCCGTGGACGTCGGAATACGGCTGGTGGATGAGGTACAGATCCAGATAGTCCAGCCCCAGGCGTCGCAGCGAGGTGTCGATGGCCGCCTGGGTGCGCGCGTAGCCGACGTCCTCGACCCACAGCTTGGTGGTGACGAAGAGCTGGTCCCGCGGCACCCCGCACCGCCGGAGGCCCCTGCCCACGGCCTCCTCGTTGCGGTACGACGCGGCTGTGTCGATCAGGCGGTAGCCGGCCTGCACGGCATCGACGACACAGCGCTCGCATTCGGCTTCGTCGGCGATCTGGAACACGCCGTAGCCGAGGATCGGCATCTGGACGCCGTTGTTGAGGGTCACTGACTGCATGTGCATCTCCTTGGGTTGTGTTTGCGGAGGGGTGGCGGGCGGAAGGGTGTCAGCGCCGGGCGTCACGGAATGCGTCCCGCGCGACCGCCGTGGCCGAGACTGCACTCGGCCATCCGGCGTAGAACGCAAGGTGCGTCAGCGCCTCGACGAGTTCGCCCTCGGTGAGCCCGTTCTCCAGGCCAAGGCGCAAGTGCGAGCGCAGCTGCTCGGGACGATTCAGCGCGATCAGCGCGCTCACGGTGACGAGGCTGCGGTCGCGTCTGGACAGGCCGGGCCGGTTCCAGACATCGCCGAACAGCACGTCGTCGGTGAGCTGCACGAGCTTCGGCGCCACATCGCCCATCAGCTGCTGCGCGCGGGAGGGCGCCGCGCCACCGCCCGCCTGCGCACCTGCTTTCGGGTAGGCGTCCTCGCCCACCGGCTCGAGCCACACCACGCTCTGACCGGCCTGTGCTTCCTGGATCGCGATGTGCGTCATCGAAGTGCCCGGGCCCGCGCCATGCCAGTGCTTGACGCCGGGCGCGATGTGCACCACGTCGCCCGGACGGATCGCCTCGACCGGCCCGCCCCAGCGCTGCACGAGCCCGCCGCCCGTCGTCACGATCAAGGTCTGCCCGAGGGGATGGGTGTGCCACGCGGTGCGCGCACCGGGGGCAAAGCTGACCATCCCCGCCGAGCCGCGTTGCTCGCCCGAGGGCACCGACAGCATGTCGACGGTGACCTGGCCGGTGAAATGCTCCGCCGGCGCCTGCCGGACTTCCCGGCTTGCCCCGCGCGCGATGGCGAGAAGCGCATCGTCGGCGGCCTGTGCAGGGGCGGCGGCCGCCAGCGCGGCGATGGTGAATGACTTGATCATGATCGGGACTCCTTTCTTGGGCAGGGGCGTGCCCGGGAACGTCAGCGGCCGGCGCGCGCCGCCAGATGAGCCGGGTAGCGCTCGCCCTCGACAGCAATGCCGTCCAGCGCGCCCTCGATCTGGCGCAGGTCGTCCGCGTCGATGTCGAGGGCAGCCGCGCCGAGGTTCTCGTCCAGACGGTGCGGCTTGGTGGTGCCGGGAATCGGGACGATCCACGGCTTCTTTGCGAGCAGCCAGGCCAGCGCGATCTGGGCCGGCGTGGCGCCCCGGGCGGCGGCGATGGGCTTGAGCGCGTCGACCAGCGCCTGATTGACCTGCCGCGCCTGCGTCGAGAATCGCGGCACGATGTTGCGAAAATCGTTCGGCGCGAAGGCGGTGCCCGCATCGATGGCGCCCGTCAGAAAGCCCTTGCCCAGCGGGCTGAACGGCACAAGGCCGATCCCCAGCGCCTCGAGCAGCGGAAGGATCTCGCGCTCGGGCTCGCGCCACCACAGCGAGTACTCGCTCTGCAGGGCCGCCACCGGCTGCACCGCGTGGGCGCGGCGGATCGAATCCACACCGGCTTCGGAGAGCCCGAAATGCCGCACCTTGCCTTCGGCAATCAGCGCCTTCACGGTGCCCGCAACGTCTTCGATGGGCACGTCCGGATCGACGCGGTGCTGATAAAGCAGATCGATGTGATCGGTGCGCAGGCGCTGCAGCGACGTATCGACGACGGCGCGGATACGCGCGGGGCGGCTGTCCAGGCCCTGCGCGGTGTCACCCTCCCGGAAGCCGAACTTGGTGGCGATGACCACCTGATCGCGCACGGGCGCCAGCGCCTCGCCAACAATCTCCTCGTTCAACGCGCCATAGGCCTCGGCGGTGTCAAAGAAGGTGACACCCTGGTCAAACGCCCGGCGGATCATCTGGACGCCGGAGCGGCGGTCGAGGCCCGAGCCGTAGCCGAAGCTGAGGCCCATGCAGCCAAAGCCGAGGGCAGAGACCTTCAGCCCGCTTGCGCCCAATTCACGCGTTTTCATGGCAGTTCTCCTGCACAGAGACGAACGAGGGTTCACGCTTGCGGCGCATCGGGCGCCAGGGGGCCGAACTTGTAGGAGGCGGTCACGCCGCCGTCGATGAGAAAGTCGCTACCGGTGATGAAGCCGCCGTCGGGCCCCATCAGCAGCGCTGCGAGCTGCGCGATTTCGTCCGGCGTACCTGCCCGGCCGACCGGGCAGCCTTCGATCATTCGGCGGTAGCCGGCGCCGCGGGGGCCACTGAGCTCATCGTTGGCCAGCGGCGTGATGACGATGCCGGGGCTGATGGTGTTGAGGCGCGCGCCGCGCTGGCCCCACGTCACCGCTTCGGCCATCACGCGCAGCGCATTGCCACGCTTTGAAAGCTGGTACGCGTGCAGCGTGTCCCGCACGGCGCCGGGCAGCAGAAAGTCGAGCTGCAGCAACGCCTCCACCGGCGTCATCGCCAGCGCCCGGTCCTGCTCGGGCGTCAGGGCAGGCAAGCGGTGGCCCGACTGCGACGAGATGACGATCCCCGCGCCGCCGGGGGCGATCACTTCGCCGAACCGGGCCAGCACCAGCGCGGTTCCGTACAGGTCGACCCGAAGAATCGTCTCGATCGAGGCCTGCGACGGAGACACCCCCGCCGCCTGGATCAGCCCGGAAACCGGGCCAAGGGCGCAAGCCGCCTCGACGAGCGCCTGAACCGACGCCCGCGACGCGATATCGACCGCCGCCGCGCTGGCGTCGAAGCCGGCATCGTGAAACTGGCGCGCGGCCTCTTCCGCCTGCTGTTCATGCAGGCTGGCGAGGAGCACACGCTTGCCCGCCCCGACCCGCCGCGCAATGGCCTGGCCGATCTTGCCGGCCCCCACGACAACAATGACTTCCTTCATTCTGACCTCCCCCGATCAGCCGTCAGCCAGGCGCCCCTGGCGATGGCGCACGCCACGCCCATCCGCATCGGCACGGCGCCCCGATGGGTGCGGCGTGCCGAGTGGGTTGCGGTTGCGGTGTTCATGGCGTCTCACTCTACGGGGCGACATTGCAATCGAATAGCGCATTCAGGCTTGCACCAGTAGCAACTAAAAATTGATACTGGCGTTCATCCAGAACACCCCGCAGGCGGAGAAGACGTATGCCGATCAATGAGTTCCGCGCCATTGCCACCTTTTCCAAGGCCGTCGAGCTGGGCAGCATCCGGCGCGCGGCGATCGCTCAAGGCGTCACCCCACAGGCGGCCAGCCAGGCGATCGCCCAGCTCGAGCGGCACCTCGGGGTCCGGCTGCTGCACCGGACCACCCGGCGCCTGGCGCTGACCGAGGAGGGACAGCACTTCCTCGAAAACACCCAGCCCGCGCTGGCAGCACTGGATCGGGCCCTGCGGGTGGCGCGCGAGGCGAAGGACGAGATTGCCGGCCCGCTGCGCATCGTCGGTCCGCGCTCGTCGTTCGCCCCCATCCTGATGCCGCTGCTCGACGAGTTCTGCCGCAGCCATCCCGACATCCAGCCCGACGTGCAGCTCGACGACGGCATCGGCAACTGGGTTCTGGATCGCGCAGACGTGGGCTTTCGCATCGGGGCCTCGCCCGACGAGGGCGTGATCGGCCGCCAGCTGTTCCCGGTGCAGATGATCGTGTGCGGCGCGCCGGGCTATTTCGAGCGCCACGGCGTTCCTGCCACGGTGGACGATCTGGCGTCGCACCGCTGCAGCGTCTTTCGCCACCCCGCCACCGGCAAGGTTTCGCCGTGGTACCTCACGATCGATGGCAAGCTCGAGCACCGATCGATCCAGCCCGCGCTCTCGACCAACGACACCGAGCTGGAAATCCAGGCCGTGCTGGCCGGCCAGGTGATCGGGCAGCTGGCGGCCTTCTCGGTCGCCGGGCACCTGCGCGCCGGGCGGCTGGTGCCCGTGCTGCTACCGCAGGTCAGCGCGCACATCGGCGTGCACCTTTACTACGGCAGCCGCGCCGCGCAGCCCAAACGGGTCCGGGCCTTCATCGACCTCGCGCTGGCGCGCCTGCAGGACAACCAGACATACGTGCTGAGCGACACCGAACTGCGCAGCGCCGCACAAGCCTGGACAGGGCGCGCGACGCAAGGTGCTGCGGGCGGCGCGCCCTGAGTCGCACAGGACGCACGCCCTCTCCCTTGCCGCCCCTATGACCACCATCGCCAAATGCAATTGGTCCGTCCTGGCGCGAAACCCTAGACTGGGCTTGACGGTCAACCCGTGGCCCGCAAACAACACGCCGAGGAGAAGAATATGTCCGCCGAATCCAAATGCCCGTTCTCGGGCGACGTCCGCAAGCACACCACCGCCGGCGCCCCGTCGAATGCCGACTGGTGGCCCAACCAGCTCAAGCTGGGCATCCTCCACCAGCACTCCGCCAAGTCCGACCCGATGGGCGCGGACTTCAACTACGCCGAAGCCTTCAAGCAGCTCGACCTGGACGCCCTCATCAAGGATCTCCACGCCCTGATGACCGACTCGCAGGATTGGTGGCCCGCCGACTTCGGCCACTACGGCCCGCTCTTCGTGCGGATGGCCTGGCACAGCGCCGGCACCTACCGGGTGAGCGACGGCCGCGGCGGCGCGGGCACCGGCAACCAGCGCTTCGCGCCCCTCAACAGCTGGCCCGACAACGTCAACCTCGACAAGGCGCGCCGCCTGCTGTGGCCGATCAAGCAGAAGTACGGCCGCAATATCTCGTGGGCCGACCTGATGATCCTCACCGGCAACGTGGCCCTCGAATCCATGGGCTTCAAGACCTTCGGCTTTGCCGGCGGCCGCGAGGACATCTGGGAACCCGAAGAGGACGTATACTGGGGCGCCGAGCGCAAGTGGCTCGACGACCAGCGCTACACCGGCGACCGCGACCTGGAGAACCCCCTCGCCGCCGTGCAGATGGGCCTGATCTACGTGAACCCGGAAGGCCCCAACGGCAACCCCGACCCGCTCGCCGCCGCCCGCGACATCCGCGAAACCTTTGCCCGCATGGCGATGGACGACGAGGAAACCGTGGCCCTCATCGCTGGCGGCCACACCTTCGGCAAGACCCACGGCGCGGGTGACGCCAGCCTCGTCGGCCCCGAACCCGAAGCCGCAGGCATCGAGCAGCAGGGCTTCGGCTGGGCCAGCACCTATGGCAGCGGCAAGGGCGGCGACACCATCAGCAGCGGGCTCGAAGTCACCTGGACGACCACCCCCACCCGCTGGAGCAACAACTTCTTCTCGAACCTCTTCGGCTACGAATGGGAGCTCACCAAGAGCCCGGCCGGCGCCCACCAATGGAAGCCGAAGGAAGGCGCGGGCGCCGACACCGTGCCCGACGCCCACGACCCGGCCAAACGCCACGCCCCGGCGATGCTCACCACCGACCTCGCCCTGCGCTTCGACCCGGCCTACGAGAAGATCTCCCGACGCTTCCTGGAGAACCCGGACCAGTTCGCCGACGCCTTCGCCCGCGCCTGGTTCAAGCTCACCCACCGGGACATGGGCCCGATCGCCCGCTACCTCGGCCCGCTGGTGCCCAAGGAAACCCTGATCTGGCAAGACCCGGTGCCGGCCGTCGATCACCCGCTCGTCGATGAGCAGGACATCGCCGCCCTCAAGGCCAGACTGCTCGGATCCGGGCTGTCGATCTCCCAGCTCGTCACCACCGCCTGGGCGTCGGCCTCCACCTTCCGCGGCAGCGACAAGCGCGGCGGCGCGAACGGTGCGCGCATCCGCCTCGCCCCGCAGAAGGACTGGGCGGTCAATCAGCCGGCCGAACTGGCCCAGGTGCTCGCCACCCTCGAGGGCATCCAGGCCGAGTTCAACAGCGCCCAGGGCGGCAAGAAGATTTCCCTCGCCGACCTGATCGTGCTTGGTGGCAGCGCCGCCATCGAAGCCGCCGCCAAGAAGGCCGGCTTCGACGTGAGCGTGCCCTTCGCCCCGGGCCGGATGGACGCCTCGCAGGACCAGACCGACGTGGCCTCCTTCGCGGTGCTCGAGCCCGCTGCGGACGGCTTCCGCAACTACGTGCGCAAGGGCCTCGAAGGCGCCGCCGCCGAGCTGCTCATCGACAAGGCCCAGCTCCTCACCCTGACCGCCCCGGAGATGACGGTGCTGATCGGCGGGATGCGTGCCCTTGGCGCCAACTTCGACCACTCGGCCCACGGCGTCTTCACCAGCCGGCCCGAAACCCTCTCCAATGATTTCTTCGTGAATCTGCTCGACATGGGCACTCGGTGGCAGAAGTCCGCCACCGAAGGCGTGCTCGAAGGCCGCGACCGGGCCACCGGCGAGCTCAAATGGACCGGCACCGTCGTCGATCTGGTGTTCGGCTCCAACTCGCAGCTGCGGGCGCTGGCCGAGGTGTACGCCAGCGACGACGCGAAGGAAACTTTCGTGCGCGACTTCGTGGCCGCCTGGACCAAGGTGATGAACCTCGACCGCTTCGACCTCGCCTGATCCCGGCGGGCAAACGCAGAGGGGGCGCCCCGGCCGAGGTGCCCCCTCTTTTTTTTATCCGCGGGACAGTCGCGGCTGGACACCTCAGCGGAAGTCGAACAGCTCCCGATGAAAGCACGCCGGCTTGAGCAGGCCGGCCGTGGTGAGGTGCTCGGCGAGGCTTTCGCCCCACGCCGCCGGGCCGCAGAACCATACCGTCTGGCCGGGCTTGAGGCAGGCGGCCACCTCTTCGGCGGGCAGCGGGCCGGCTTCGCCAGTGTGGCGGCGGTGCAGGCGCACCCCGGCGTCGGCGCACAGGGCCGGCATGTCGGCCGCGTAGCCCGGCCGGGCATCCGCAGTGCTGTAGAAGAAATCCACCGGCGCGCGGGTGCCGCCCCGGGCGGCGAGTTCCTGCAGGCGGGCGATGAAGGGCGTGACGCCGATGCCGCCGGCCACCCACACCTGGCTGGTGTCGCCCTGCGTGGCATTGAAGGTGAAGCCGCCGTAGGGCCCTTCGAGGCGGATCGTCTGGCCCACCGCCACCCGCCCCGGCAGCGCCCGGGTGTAGTCGCCCAGGGGCTTGATGGCGAGGATGATGCGGCCGTCCGCCGGGTTCCAGGCGCTGGCCACGGTGAAGGGATGGGCGCCCTCGCCCGCCGGGCCGAAATCCGCCAGCACGCACTGGCCAGACTGGTGTCCGGGCCACGCGGCAGCGGGGCGGCAGACGACTTCCAGCACTCCGTCCGGGTGGCGGGTGACGGCCTCGACCGCAGCCTCGACCCGCCGGCGCACGCCGATCCGCCCGGTGAGCGCCATCACCGCCGGCACCACGCCCAGGGTGGCCATGAAGGCGGTGAGCCAGCCCAGGGGCTGCAGCCAGAAGTCGGCCGGCATCAGCATCAGGCCGTGAAAGGCCCCGGCGATGAAGACCAGCGGAAACAGCTTGTGCACCCAGCGGAAGTAGCGGTAGGGGATGCGCCGCAGCAGGGCGATCACCACCATCGCCAGCAGGATGTAGCCGGCCCATTCGCCCACGTCCTTGGCGATGTCGATCCAGAAATCCTCCGGCCCCTTGGGCCCGCGCGGGCCGCGGGCCGGGCGGGCGATCAGCCCGGCCTTGGCGAGGTTCTTGGGCAGCCATTCGAGCATCCAGTGGGTGAACACGATCACCCCGGCGCCGATACCCACGTGCTTGTGGAGGCGGTACAGGCGGTCCAGCCCGCCAAAGAACTGCTCGACCCGCGGCAGCCGCGCGGCCAGCACCATGCCGGCGCTCATCCACCACAGGGCGAGGATGCCCGAGGCGATGATGAGCGCGCGGCGCCAATCCCACGGCCCCTTGGCCGAGGCGATGACATCCGGCATCACGAAGATCCCCCACAGCAGCAGCGGCACGGTGGCGAGGAGAGCAAGAGGGCGTTTCATTTCAGAAGCTCCGGCAAAAGACAGTCTCGCCGGCAAGGGTAAAACCGGCGGAGACAGAAGGCTGTGTCGTGGTTCAAGGGGGCGCACCCTACACCGATGCGGGGCGCGCGGGGATGCGGGCGTGGTGTGCCGGGCCCCGGGTGGAGCGAGTTCATGTCGGAGATGAACGGGTTCACCTTTGGGAGCCTGTCCGAATTTTTGTGTTTGAGGCATAACGTAGTCCCGGAAAGGAATGGTTATGCCAAGGAAGAAACAGAAACAGCCGCTGCCTGCGGTTGC